>NZ_JAQKGV010000017.1 GCF_028617075.1 Rubrobacter calidifluminis
GGCCCGGCGGGAGATAGAGGAGGGGGGAGGGCGGGCGTTCCCCGTTCTGGCGGACGCCACCGACCATGAGTCGGTCGCGCGGGCGTTCGGGCGCATCCGGTCGGAGCTCGGCGACCCGCAGGTGCTCGTGTACAATGCGGGGGCGTTCCAGCCCGGGGGCATCCTGGAGATAGAACCCGAGCGCTTCGACTACTGCTTCAGGGCCAACTGCGCCGGGGCGTTCTACTGTGCCCGCGAGGTGCTGCCCGCGATGGCAGGGGCGGGGCGCGGGACCATCATCCTCACCGGGGCCACGGCGTCGCTGCGCGGGTCGGCACGCTTCGCGGCGCTCGCGGTGGGCAAGTTCGGGCTTCGGGCGCTCGCGCAGTCGATGGCACGCGAGTTCGGGCCGCAGGGGGTGCACGTGGCGCACGTCGTCATAGACGGTCAGATCGACACGCCCCGCGTGCGCGCCATGCAGCCGGACCGCGAGACGCACACGATGCTCTCCCCCGGGGCCATCGCCGAGACCTACTGGCGGCTACACGTCCAGGATCCGACGGCCTGGACGCTCGAGCTCGACCTCAGGCCCGCCGTCGAGCGTTTCTAGCGGGCCCGCCGGCCCTTTACATCCGGCCTTCGGCCGGATATACCCACCTCTGTGCAGAGGCTCCCCGCAGAGAAGGCGCAGGAAGAGCGTGCGACCCCGCTTTCGGTCTTTGCCGGCCTGCTCGCGATCGGGGCGGGGCTCTACCTGCTTCTGATGAGTCTCTACCTGACGCTTCCCCCCGCCCAGGCAAAAGATTCCAACGACCTGAAGCTCTATCATGCCGTCGCCGGCGCCGTGCTGCGGGGGGAGATCCCCTACCGGGACTTCTTCATCGAGTACCCCCCGGGGAGCCTGCTGGCCTTCCTCCCGCCGGCTCCCTTTGCTGCGGACAGGACCACCTACTCGCTGTACTTCGCCTCCGAGATGGCGCTCGTGCTCGTGGCCTGCATGATGCTCACAGCCTTCTCCGCCCGCGCATCGGGACGCCGGGCGATGGCGGCTTCGCTGGTCTTCGCCCTCGGTGCGCTCGTCCTCTACCCCGTCTCGACGGCCCGCTACGACCCGGTCGTCGCGCTGACCCTCGCCGCGGCGGCGGCCTGCGCCGCCAGGGGACGCTCCCTGCCGGCCTTCGCCGCGCTGGGCTTCGGGACGGCGGCGAAGATCATCCCGGCGCTCGCGGCCTTCCCGCTCGCCGCTCTCGGTGGGGCCCGGCGCCTCCGGCGCGCCGGCCTCGGCTTCGGCGTCCTTTTGCTCGTCGTCGCGCTGTTCCTCGTGCCAGCCGGACTCCTGGGAGAGCAGGGGCTCGCCGCGAGCTTCGGGTATCAGGCGGGGCGCGGGCTGCAGCTCGAGAGCCTGGCGTCCTCGGTGCTGCTCGCGCTCGGCGCGGTGCGCTGGGTCGGCTTCTCGTACGGGGCTTTCGAGGTGCACGGCGGATGGGCGAACCTCGCCGCCTCGCTGAGCTTGCCGCTCACGGCCGCGCTGCTCTTGGTATGCCTCTTCCTCCTGTGGCGCCGCCATGGGCCCGGGGGGATGCCGCCCGCGCTTTTCCCCCGTTATGCCGCGGCGTTTATACTCGCGTTCATGCTCGGCTCGAAGGTCCTCTCGCCGCAGTACATGATCTGGCTTTTACCCCTCGTACCGCTCGGCGCGGAGGGGGCCTTCGGGGTTTTCCTCTCGGCCGTCTTTCTCGTGACCTGTTGCCTCACCACGGCTATATACCCCTTCCACTACCACCAGCTCGTGGTGGGACACGAACCCGAGGTGATGCTGCTGCTCGCGCGCAACGCGCTGCTCGTGATCCTGTGGTTCGCCCTGCTCCTCGCCCCGGCCGGGAAGAGGGCGGGATGAGAGGGGAGGCGCACCGCGGGAGGCTCCTCATGCTCGCGGTGTTCTTCGGGTGCCTGCTCCTGGCCGCCGGGTTCGCCGGCAGGCCCGAGATGAGCGCGCGACAGGCCGAGCAGAAGGCGTACTACGTGCCGGCCGTCCACGAGTACATAACCCGGCCGACGGTGCAGCCCAAAGCCGTCTACGACCCGGCGGACGGCGAGTGGAGGGTGGACCTCGTCGAGCAGACATCCGGCAAGACGGTCGCCCGGCTCCTCGTCTTGGATGCGACCGGACGGGTGATCAGAGTAGAGATCACGCCGGCGGCGCATCGCGTCTCGTACCCCACGCTCTCTCGTAGAGAGGCCATAAAGCTCGCCGCCGCGAATCCGAAGGTGCGCGCGGAGCTCTCACGCCATCCCTCCCACACCGCGCAGGCCAGCTACGAGGGCGGCCGCTGGAAGGTGAGCTTCTGGAGCACCTCGGGCGGGAAGAGCCGGGAGATCGCGGAGGTCGAGATCGACGACCGCACCTGGGCCCTGGAGCACGTCTACACCGGGGCGCAGGTCTTTTGGCAGATGGCCCGCGGGGAGAGCTGGGCCTACGGCGGGCCGGCGAACTACTGGTACGTGTGGGGGCCTCTCGCGCTGATCTTCGCGGTGGCCTTCCTGCGCAACGACCGGCTCTTCTCGCTCCGGACGCTCGACGTGGCGGCCCTGCTCGGTTTCCTCGTCTCCCACGCCTACTTCCGGCAGGGGATCGTACACCCGGCGGTCCTGCTCTGGTACCCGCCGCTCGTCTACCTCTTCCTGCGCACCCTGCTCATGGGCTTCGGGGTAGGGGAGAGAGTCGAGCAGACTTCCAATTTCCCCGCCCCGGTCCTCTTCGCGCTCGGGGTGGCAGCGAGCGGGTTTCTTCTCTGGCTCAACCTGAGCTCGCGGGTCCTCGACGTGGGATACGCCGGGGTCGCCGGGGCCGACCGCATCATGCACGGCGTCTCCCCCTACGGTCACATGCCGCCCGATGTGGCCAGCGGCGACACCTACGGTCCACTCAACTACCTGCTCTACGTGCCCTTCATCCAGCTTTTTGGCTACTCCGGGCACTGGGACTATCTCCCCGCCGCGCACGCGCTGACGGTCTTCGCCTACGTCGTCGGGGCGCTGGCGATGATGTTCTGCGGCTACCGCTTCGCGGGGGTGAAGGGGGCCGGGGCGCTCTTTCTCGCCTGGTCCTCCTACCCCTACACCCTCTACGCGACGAACAACGACACCAACGACGTGCTCGTCGCCGCCGCGTTCGCGGTCGGGCTCGCGCTGGTGAGCTCCCCGCTGGCCCGCGGGGCGGTGGTCGCCGCCGGCTTCGCTATAAAGCTCTTCCCGCTGATCCTCGGCCCCCTCTGGCTCTTCTACGAGCGCCGCCGGCTGAGGCCGGGCCCCCTGATCGACTTCGCCCTCGGAGGGCTCGCCGTCCTGGTCGGCTCGTTCTGGGTGCTCCTGCTGGGCGGGAACGGCCCGATCGAGGCCGCGAAGACCTTCTACGAGCGTACCTTCGCCTTCCAGAACGGGCGCGTGACCCCCTGGACGATCTTCACCCAGGTTCCGCTCCTGGAGCCCCTGAAGCTCCCGCTCACCCTCGCGTTGGGGCTGCTCGCTCTGCTGGTCGCCTGCTTGCCCCGCACCATGACCGTCCGGCGGCTCGCGGCCCTCTCCGCGGCGCTAGTGGTAGGCTTCCAGCTCGTATCGAGCTACTGGTTCTACGCCTACATAACCTGGTTCGAGCCGCTGGTCTTCCTGGCGTTGTTGCCGAAGACGAACTGGAAGAGCGCGCTCGATGCGTCTCCGGGGAGGCTCGCCGAGGACTCCGCCTAGGCCCGCCCCTCCTCACGCTCCTCGCGTTCCCGGCGCCACCTTTCGAGACGCTCCCCGATCTCTTTCTCCGCCCCCCGTCTCTTGGGTTCGTAGTAGACGGTTTCCGAGAGCTCTTCCGGGAGATACCGCTGGTTCATCCCCTCCCTGCCGCTCGCGTGCAGGTATTCGTAGCCCTCTCCGTAGCCCTCCTTCCGCATCAGGTCGGTCGGGGCGTTCCTCAGGTGCAGGGGTACCTCGGGTGTGATCCCGGAGCGCACGTCCTCGAGCGCCCGGCCGATCCCGGCGTAGGCGGCGTTGGACTTCGGGGCGGAGGCCAGGTAGGTGGTGGCCTGAGCAAGCGGGATTCTGCCCTCGGGCATCCCGACGAGGCGGACGGCGTCGGCGGCGGCCACCGCGAGCGGCAGAGCATGCGGGTCGGCGTTGCCGACGTCCTCGGAGGCCAGGATCACGAGCCGCCTGGCGATGAAGACCGGATCCTCTCCGGCCTCTATCATTCGGGCCAGGTAGTGGAGGGCGGCGTCCGGGTCGCCGCCGCGCACGCTCTTTATGAACGCGCTTATGACGTCGTAGTGCTCCTCGCGCCCGTAGCGCGGGGCCTGCCGTCCGAGCGCCCGTTCGATCTCCGCGATCCCCACCTCCTCACTTCCCGGGGCCGAGATCTCCAGGGCGTTCAGCATCCTGCGCGCGTCCCCACCCGAGAGGCGCAGCAGGTAGTCCCGCGCTTCGGCCGAGATCCCGACGCCCAGCTCCTTTAGCCCCCGCTCCAGCAACGTCTCAAGATCGCCGGCCTGAAGCGGCCGCAGGCGCAACACCCGCGACCGTGAAAGGAGCGGTGCGGTCACCTCGAAGGAGGGGTTCTCCGTCGTCGCCCCGATGAAGTCCACGAGTCCTTCCTCGAGCGCGGGCAGAAGTGCATCCTGCTGAGCCTTGTTGAAGCGGTGCACCTCGTCCACGAAGAGGAGCGTCCCCCTCCTCTCGTACTTGAGCCGCTCGCGCGCCCCCTCCAGCGCCGCCCGCAGGTCCTTCACCCCGCTCTCGACCGCGCTCAGGGGGACGAACTCCTCGGCGACCTCCCGGGATAGGACGCGGGCGAGGGTGGTCTTGCCGGTGCCGGGAGGCCCCCAGAGGATCACCGATCCGACCCTCCCACGCTCGAGAGCCTCGCGCAGAGGGCCGCCCTCGCCGGTTAGGTGACCCTGGCCGACCACCTCATCGAGCGTCTTCGGGCGCAGCCGCTCTGCGAGCGGGGCGCGGCGAGAAAGTTCCTCTTCGCCTCCAGAGTCGAAGAGATCCACGAGACGTGAGTATACCCTCTGCCGGCGAGGGCTCAGCCGCCGGTACCCGTCCGGCGGTCCGGGAACTCCTCGACCACCTGCCTCAGGGCTGAGGCCACCACGGGGTCGAACTGGGTTCCGGCGTTGCGCTCTATCTCTTCCAGGGCCTCGCGCGGGGAGATCCTGTACTGGTAGGGCCTGCCGCGGGTCATCGCCTCGAACGCGTCGGCGACGAAGACGATGCGGGCGGCGAGCGGAATCTCCTCGCCCTGCAGCCCGTCGGGGTACCCGCGCCCGTCGAGCCGCTCGTGGTGGTGGCGGACGGCCGGGATTACCGGCTCCATCCCGCCCGCCGCTTCCAGGATCCTCGCGCCCAGCACCGGATGGCTCTTTATTGTCTCGTACTCCTCGTCGGTCAGGGGGTCTTCCTTGAGCAGAATCTCGTCGGGTATACCTATCTTGCCGATGTCGTGCAGCAGGCCGCCGAGCGAGAACAGCTCGACCTCCTCGCGCTGCAGGCCCATGACCTCCGCCATCCGGCGCACGAGGCTGGAGACGACCCGCATGTGCGCACCGAGGTAGGGCATCCTGACCTCCGAGGCCTCGACGAGCGCCGCCGCGGTCCTGTCCGTCTGCTCTCCAGGGGCGAGGGCCACCTGCCAGGCCATCACCTGCTCGCCCTTGGTCTCTTCGGCGGTTGCAAGGGCGCGTTCGATAAGTTCATCAGCATCCTCCCCGCTGCGGCTCAGCACGTACCCGACGGAGGCCGAGAGCGGGGTGCGGGAGTCGGAGGTGAGCCTGACGGTCGCCTGCTGTATGGCCCGGGAGGCTTTGTTGGCCCGTGCCCGGCTGGAGCCACGGATGAGCACGGCGAATTCGTCGCCCCCGCAGCGGAATGCCTCCAGCTGCAGGTTCTCGAGGCTGCGGGCGATCTGTCTGAGCAGGAGGTCCCCGGCGGCCAGCCCGTGGGCCCGGTTGTAGCGACGCAGCCCGTTTATGTCCGCGGCCAGCAGCGTGATCTGGCGCTCTCCGGAGAGCTCGGAGCGGAGGGTCCGGTACAGTGATGAGTAGCCCGGCAGGCCGGTCACGGGGTCCCTGCCCCCCGGAGCCTGCACCCGGTTTCTCTCCAGTACCGGGGCCACCTGGGCGGCGAGCATCTCGAGCGCCCGTTCGTCCGCCGGACCGGGTTCCCTGCCCCCGACCACCAGGGCGCCGGACGGCTCCGCACCAGCGCTCGTGAACGGCGCGGCCACGAATCCCCTCATCCCGCAGACCTCTTCCTCGCTCCTGACCGTCTTCCTCTCCCGGCAGCTCCACAGGAGGAGCTTCTGGATCTCCGGGTGCCACCAGTTGGGGTAGGCTTCCCGCTTCTCAGCCGTGAAGGTGCGGTGGCTGGCACCGTCGAGCAGGGCGGCGTGCGCGTAGGGGGCTCCGGTGAGCGCGCTGGCAGTTTCGGCGGTCCACTGCAGCACGGCCTCCAGGCTGAGGTTGGCCAGCAGGGGGCCGAGCCGCATGACGAGCTCGAGCTCACGCTCCTCCTGATCGTGGCTCTCACGCAGGGCCTCGGCGAGCTCCCGCTCCCTCCGGGATGCCTCCTGCAGCTGCAGGCTCGTCGCGGCGGCGAGGCCGAAGGCGACCAGGATGGCGGCGGTCCTCACCCAGATCCCGGGACCACCCCCGCCCGTTATCAACGCGGCGGCGAGATACCCCGCCGCCAGCACCGGTCCAGAGAGCAGCACCCGTTCGGCCTGTTCGAAACGGGACAGACTCAACGCCGAGAGCGGGTAGAGAACGAAGAACCAGGAGGTGCCCCCTCCGGTGCCGGGGACGACCAGGCTCGCGCACAGCGCGTCCGCCGCGGCCCACAAAAGCGGCTCCCGGACGAGCAGCCCAGGCCTCCCGTAGATCCCCACGAGCCCGAACAGGAGGCCGAGCGCCGCGCCCAGGTAGGTCCACCACGGCGCCTCCGCAGGCCAGCCGGACCCGAGCAGGGCCAGCACCGCACACGCAAGCAGCACCCGGATCATACCGGGCGAACGCGTGTTGTTTCGCTCAGCCACACCGAACCGCCGACTTCATCAAGCCGCCCCCCTCCAGAAGGGCAACAATACCAACTGTTAAATTATCTTCTTCCCTCTTGCAAATGGCAAATGGCTCCTGCGGTTCCACCTGTATCACGCGCCGTGCCCGAGGCCTCTCAGCCGGGAGGTTTCCGGCGGTTCGGGGAATGTGAAGCGTGCTCCTGAGGCGTCTTTGTAGTCTTCGGCCTCAGTGTCGAGGATGCGCAGGAAGGCCCGCACCACCCCGGCGTCGAACTCTCTTCCAGCGCCGGCGACCAGGTATGCTCTCGCCTCCTCCGGGGGGACACCATTCCGACACGGGTTGTCCAGCACCAGCGCGGCGTAAGCCTGGGCTACGGATATGATCTTCGCCTCCACCGGTATCCAGCGGCCGCGCAACCCGTTTGGGTATCCCTGGCCGTCGGGGCGTTCGTGGTGCCAAAGAACCCAGCCGGTCATCTCCTCCAGGCCCGCCACCGGCGAGAGGATCTGCGCACCGCGCGCCGGGTGCTCGGCGAGAGCCCCCTGGGGGGCCGGTTCGAAATGCGTCGGCTGGAGCAGCAGTTCCTCCGGAAAGCTGGACATCCCGATGTCGTGTAGCAGGGCGGCGAGCCTCACCCGGGCGGCCCTGGACCCCTCCAGGCCCATCTCTCGCGCCAGATCACCGGCGTAGATCGCCGTCGCGGCGGCGTGGCGGTGGGAATAGTGGTCCCGGCGGCCGAGCTCCAGGATCATGGTCGCCGCGAACCACAGCCTCGCTCCGGAGAGGGTCTCCTCCAGCGTCTTCACCCGGCCCTGCAGGGCACGCAGGCGCTCGATCCTGGCCCGCGAGCGCGAGGCGATGGTCCTGCTCGCCACGGCGCCGGCGAGGGCGACACCGGCGGCGGCTGGTTCGTAGGCTGCGAAGACCGACATCGCCAGGGCGGAAGCCAGCGCGCCGGTCGCATGGGCCCCCAGATAGGGCTGGACCGACTCGCGCCACGACTCCAGGATCGGACGTCCCTCCCTCAACTTCAGGAAGAGCACCCCGGCCGCATCCCGGCTCGCTATCAGCACTGCTCCGGCGAGGAACGTGCCGTAGAAGATCTCCGGTGTCGGCTCGGGCCTGGCGTACAGCAGCGGGCGGTGGAAGGGGACGAAAGACATCCCGGCCAGATGCGCCGCTACCACGCAGGATGATGCCTCACACGCCGCCCGCCATCCGTCGCGGCGTGCCGTGAAAAAGGCCGCGGGGAGCGCGGCCGCGGCGGTCCAGGTGGGGCCCATCAGGGAGAGTGCGCATACGAGCACGACGTCCTGAGGACCGGTGCCTGATCTTTCTCCGCTCTCTCCGGAGATGAAGCGTCCCGCGGTGATGAGCAGAACGAAGACGGCCGCACCACCGATGAACCGCCCGTCGAGCGGGACGCCGTACCAGTAGATCCAGGAGACCACCAGCGTCACGGCGAAAACCGCGAGCGTCGAAAGGTAGGTTCTCAGGTGGTCCTGGCCCAATCTACGCCTCTCGTGGAAGGCCGGCGGGTGTCATGATCGCCAGTTCGTCCTCAATCCCCGGATGGGAACCCATGATACACGATCAAACCTGCGGTTGAAAACTTCACCTGTAGATTATCGTACACGCACCCCGGAAACTTTAGCCCCTCTTCGAGGGTGCGAAACGGAGCATCGCGATCGTGAAGGTGAGTGCGAGGGCGGTCGCGATGCCTGCGATCAGGTACGTGTGGGAAGGCCCCGTCGCGTCGGTCAGGAGCCCGCCGAGAGGATAAGCCACCGCTTCCCCGATACCGAAGCCCAGAAACCTCACCGAGAAGACCCTCCCGAGGAAATTCTCCGGGACGCTGGTCTGCAGTATGGTGTCGCAGGTTACGTTGTCCACCCCGTTCGAGATGCCGGCGAGCGTGATGGCCGCCAGCGCGAGCGTGAACAGCGGGGAGAGCCCGGCCCCGCAGAGGGCGACCGCGTATCCCAGGAGGGCCACGAGGTAGACCGGAAGCAGCCGCACCCGCTCAGCCACCGTCGCCATCAGCGCGCTGCCGGCCACCATGCCCACCCCGTAGAGGCTCATCAGCACGCCATATCCTTCGGTCCCGGCTCCGAAATGCCGGGCCAGGAAGATCTCTGCCGGGGTGACCAGGTCGGTCGTGAAGACGATGAGCGAGGCCCCGACGACCACCGCGAGCGGTACGCGCGAGAGCAGGAGATAACCGACCCCGGATCTGAACTCCTCGAAGAATCCCGAATCCTCCGCGTGCTCCGGGCGAGAGAACGGCACCAGCGCGAGGAAGATCGCAGAGATGAGAAATGAGACGGCATCGAGTGCAAAGGCCACGTCCAGCCCGGCTGTCGCGACCAAAAACCCACCGAGCGCGGGACCAACGGAGATCGAGGTGCTGAAGGTGCTGCTGATGATCGAGTTGGCGCGGGTCAGGTTGCCGCCGGCGACCACGCTGGGGAAGGCGGCCCGGATCGTCGGGTTGAAGAAGGTCTTGGCGAGCCCGATCAGAAAGACCAGCACATACAGGGTGAAGATGTCCCGCGTGAAGATGATCCCGAGGGTCAGCGCCGCCCGCGCGAGGTCGCTGCCGACCAGGATCGCCTTGCGGTCTAGCCGGTCGGCGAGGACGCCGACAAAGGGCCCGGCGAGCGTCGGCAGCAGGCGGGCCACCAGGATGCCGCCGACAGCCGACGCCCTCCCACCGAGCCCTGCAGCCAGGACGACCAGCGCAACCATGGAGATGGCGTCACCGAGGAAAGAGATTGCCTGTCCCACCCAGAGCCTGACGAAGCCCTGATTCCTGAAGAGAGATCCTCCCGAGCTCTCCACCGCCACCCCCGTTGGTGCATATGCCTTTCTAATGGAGCTTCCGTGAAGCATCAACATGTTACGCTGATCGTCTGTGGGAAGTAAAGCCCTCCATCAAGGAGTGGGGGAGCCACGATATCGCTCGTCGTGCTCACGTCGCTGGCGGTCCATCCTGCGGGCTGTCTCGAGCACATCCTCCGGCTTGAGGCTCCTTAGCGCGCCGGTCTCGAGCACCTGCTCGACGGAGTGCTCGGGGATCCTCATCCATTCCGCAGCGTGCTCCACCGGCAACGGCCTGCCCACAAGGCGGCAGAACAGCCACACGGCCCACCTTCCTGCGCCGAAACCCGCCAGGAACCGCACCAAGACGCGACCACCTCCGTGGTAACGAGACACTGACCTGCGGGAATTCTAGCCCAGGAGGGCCCGCCAGGCCCTTTGGGATAAAATAATCCAAATGAATCATGCGGGCGGCGCGGACGATTTCTACGAACTGGTCGAGAAGGCTCTCGAGAGCCTGCCCGCCGGGCTCTCCGGCATGCTCGAGAACGTCGCGATAGTCGTCGAGGACTGGCCGAACCTCTCCTCCCCGCTCTCCCAGGACTCGAATGATCTCTACGGTCTCTACGAGGGGGTGCCGCTCGACAGGCGTGGCGCAGGCTACTGGGCACAGCTCCCGGACAGGATCACGATCTTCCGCGGCCCGCTGGAGCGGGATTTCCCGCCGGAGAAGCTCGAGGAGCAGGTCCGCATTACCGTGATCCACGAGCTCGCCCACCACTTCGGTATAGATGATGGGCATCTGGAGGAGCTGGGATGGGCGTAAAACCAGCGGGGGGCTCGGTAAGGATCGAACGCCACCTCGCCGCACCCGCCACCTACGTCTCGCGCTACATCGGCGATTTCCGCAACGCCCGGGAGTGGATGGTCGGCGTGGAAGCGGTGGAGAGGCTAGACGGGGAGCACTACCGGCTGCACCTCGAGACCCCGGTTGGCAGGATGGAGCCAGAAGTGAGAGTGACCGAGCGCAGCGAAGGCCGCATCCGCTGGGTCTACACCTCGGTCGTCGAGGGCGGGGGAGAGGTGGTGGTGCGTCCCGACGGGGAGCGCGGTTGCGTGGTCTGCTACAGCGGACATTTCCGTCTAAGGCGCAACCTCCTCGACCGGGCGGCCCGTCTCGTCGGGGCCGAGAGGTTCGCCCGCAGGAACGGAGAGCGCTCGCTGGAGCGCCTCAAGGCGCTCATGGAGGCACGCGGACGGTGAAAGGTTGGCTGAAGGAGGATGCCGGTCGATGATTGGTCCATTCGAAGTTCTCGTCTTCGCTTTCGTGATCTTCGTGGTGCTGGGGCCGCGCAGGATCTCGCGGATGACCCGTTCCACGATCCGGGGCGCAGGTGACTTCCTGGACCAGATCGGCCGCCCCAAGGAGGGGGAGCTGGGCGAAGAGGAAGAGAGGAGGCCCTAGGGGGTCTCAGAGGAGGCCCAGACGTCCATCGTCTTCCAGGCTGGCGTTAGGCTCCGCACGCAACATCTCCTCTGATGGCTCTTCCCCCTCCGAGATCAGGCGTACCTCGCCCTCCTCGGGGGAGATCTCGTAGGTCCGGTAGGAGAGTTCGGGCCAGCGGAAGATGACGGCCACCGGGGGCGGCAGCCGCGTCCCGAGGCTGAGCCGCACCTCGGGCCTGCCGAAGGATTTGGCGATCGCATTGACCTCCCTTGCCGCCTCTGGTGAGCTGTTGAAGGCTCTGGCGGCTGCCTCGAGCCTCCTCTCCGGGTCCGTGAGCTCGGAGAGGAGGGACTCGAGCTCATGCAGCCGGGAGCGCAGGGTGGTGTTCTCCTCCTCGAGCCGGGCGAGCTTTCGCCGCAGGTCCCTCGTCTCCTCGTCCCGACGGCGGAAGAAGGGGCCGCGCCTCTCCCTGAGGGAGTGCAGCTCCCGTTCTATCGCGTCCCGTTCGGCCTTCGCCTCGTCGGCCTCGAGCCGCAGGGCGGCGAGCTCCTCGTAGAGGTTGCGCAGGTGCTCCTCCCGGGCTTCGAGGCGGGAGCGCAGCTCCTCCGGCTCCACGCCGGTCAATCCTCGTCTGCCGGGTCCGCACCGTCTGCGGGCTCCGGTTGCTCGCGGGCCGCGCGTCCGGCGCCGCCGGGAGCCTTCTCCTCCCCTTCCTTCCTGGCCTTCTTCTGGGGCTCTTCCTGTTCCTCCGGGGGTTTGGGGAGCCCCGTGATCTCGTGCACCCTCTCGAAGAGCTCCTCGGGGGAGGGGCGTTCTTCGAACCAGGCGTGCGCTATGCGGCGGTCCTTGCCCACGATGAAGGTCGCCGGCCGGGCGTAGTCCCCGTGCTCGCGGTCGCGCTCCAGAAGCCCCCACTCGGGGACCCACTCCCGGGTGTAGTCGTAGAGGACGTAGGATTTTATGCCGGTCTTGCGCCAGAACTCGCGCGCCTCGTCCGGCTCGGCCACGCCGATGCCGACGATGGTGCCGAGCGCGAGGTTTATGTCGTCCTCCTTCTTCGCCAGCGCCCGGAAGTATTCTGCGTCCTCCTCCGACCACGGGCGGTAGAAGGCGACCACCACCGGTCCCCGGACGGTGCGCAGGCTGAGGCGCAGTCTGCCTCCCTGTGCGCTCTGCAGGTTGAAGTCCGGGGCCTCCTCGCCGACCTTCGGGGTCGCTGCCTTCGTGCGTGCCACCTTCGAGATCCTCCTTGAGCCGTGTGGGCCGCTTCCGTGGCATCCATATTACAGCAGCTTCCGGTGCGGTCTCCCCCTGTGGTACCTTTCCGGGATGGAAAGCCCCTTCTCGCGGAGGTGACGGAGCCCTGAAGCTTCTCGTGACCCACGGCTACATGTTCTCCGGCTCGGGGAGCAACGTCTACGTGCAGAACCTCTGCCGGGCGCTGGTGCGCGGGGGACACGAGGTGCACCTGCTCTGTCAGGAGCCCGACCCCCTCTCCTACGACTTCGTGGACGCCCACGCCACCGCGGATGCGGATGGGACCGGGGTGCTCGGCGAACGGGAAACGCCGTACCCGGGACGTTGCGTGGTCTACAACCCCGCGATCGGAGACCTCCTGCCGGTCTACGTCTACGACGAATACCCCGGCTGGCGGGTGAAGACCTTCCTGGATCTCACGCGGGAAGAGCTCGACCTCTACCTCGAGGCGAATGCGGCCGCGCTCGAGACGGTCGCGCGCGAGAGCGGAGCTCCGGCCGCCGTCACCAACCACTCGGTCCCCGGCCCCCTCATAGCCCGCCGGGCGCTCGGGGGTCTCGGCGTACCCTACGTGAGCATCGTGCACGGCAGCTGCCTGCAGTACGTGGCGAGGAGGAGCCCCCTTTACATGGAGCTGGCCCGCGAGGGGGTCGCCGGGGCAAGGCGCATCCTCGCCCTCTCGCGGCACAGCGCCGGCACGATCGCGGAAGACTTCCCGCATCTCGCCGGGAGGACCATCTCCTTCCCGGGCGGGGTGGACACCGACCTCTTCCGCCCCGACGCGCTCGACCACGCGCTCCCCCGAGAGCTCCGCGGGGGGGCGGGGCGTGGCCCGGAGCAGGCCCGCGCGCTCCTCGAGCTGCAGGAGCGGGGCCCAGAGACCCCCGGCGAGCTCGCGGAGCGTCTGGGCTCCATCGCCGCCACCTACGACGCGCGCGCCCACGACCGGGACGCGGGTGAGAGGCTGGAGCGTCTTCTCGCGGCCGACGGACCGCTCGTCGTCTACGTTGGCAAGCTCATCCATTCCAAGGGGGTGCACGTCCTGCTCCAGGCTTTTGCCCGGGTCAGGCGAAGGACCGGAGCCCGGCTGCTCGTCGTCGGGTTCGGGACCTTCCGGGAGGCGCTGCAGGCGCTCACGCTCGCGCTCGGGACCGGAGATGGGCGCCTGCTCTCGCTCATCGCGCGCTCCGGGCGGCTCCTCGAGGGAGGCGTGGAGGCCCCTCTGGAGCACTTCGATCCGGGTTTGGGGCTGCTGCGCGAGGCGGAGGGGATGCACGAGGACGTCGAGTTCATCGGGCCGCTCTACCACGAAGACCTCGCGCGGCTGCTCCCGGCGGCGGAGGTGGCGGTGGTGCCCTCGATCTTCCCGGAGACCTTCGGGCTCGTCGCCGCCGAGGAGGCGGCGAGCGGGGTGGTGCCCTTCGTGGCGGACCACTCCGGCCTCTCCGAGGCCGCGGCGATCATCGGGGAGGGGCTTCCCTTCCCGCTCGCGGTGGGGATGGAGGATTTTGGAGAGAACCTGGCCCGCACCCTGATAAAGTATCTTGGGCTTCCGGAGGAGGAGCGCCGGCTGAGTCGTGAGGTGGTGCGGCGCAACTGCGTCGAGCATCTCGGATGGGAGAGGCTCGCGGAGCGGCTGGTCGCACTCGTCGGGGGAGAGGAGTAATCTCTGGAAGAGCTGCAGAGGATACTGCTCGATTTCGGCCTCATCCTCGGGGCCGGGCTCGTCTCGCAGCTCGTCGCCAGGATCGTGCGGCTGCCGGAGATGGTCGTCATGATCGCGGCCGGCGTTCTCATCGGGCCGGCGGTGCTCGGGGTCGCCTCCAACCCTTTGGGCGGGGTGGGGGCTCAGCTCCTGTTCAACGCCGGGGTCGCGATGATCCTGTTCCACGGCGGGGTCGGGGTCTCGCTCAAGGTCATCTCGCGCGTCGCGTTCGGGCTCGGGCTTCTGGTGTTGCCCGGCGTGATCGTGACCGCCTTCATCGTCGCGCTCGCGGTCGCGGGGGTCTTCGGGGTGGGTTTTGCGGTCGCGCTCATGGTCGGGGCGATCCTCTCGGCCACCGACCCGGCCATCCTGATCCCGCTCTTCGACCGGCTCAACGTCCGCCCCAAGATCTCGCAGACCCTGATCTCGGAGTCGGCCTTCAACGACCCCATAAGCACGGTTTTGGCGCTGGCGCTGGTGGGGACCGTGCAGTCCGGGAGCTTCACCCTCTCGGACACCTTCTTCGGGTTCGTCGAGGAGATGGTGATCGGGACCGCGATCGGGCTCTTCGCCGGGTTCTTGCTCGCCTACCTGGTCTCCACGACGACCCGCTGGGGGATCTGGGACGAGGCCCCCGGCGTGGCGATACTCGCGGTGGTGGCGCTCGCGTACTTCTCGAACGAGGCGGTGGGGGGATCCGGGTACCTGGCTGCGTTCGTGATGGGGCTCGTGGTCGGCAACATGGGCGATCTCAGGCTCGGCAGGAGGCTCGGGCTCGGGCAGGACGAGATCCACGCCCGCCGGCTGGAGAGCTTCGTGGCCCAGATCGCCGAGATCGCCACCCTCCTCATCTTCGTCACCCTCGGGATAAACCTGCCCTTCGACGCGCTCTCGAAGTATTTCCTCGGGGGGCTCGTGGTGATGGCTGTCTTCATCTTCGTAGCCCGGCCCGTCACGGTGCTCGTCTCCCTCTTGCCGGATCGCAGGGCCCGCTGGAGCCGGGACGAGCTCCTCTTTTTGTGCTGGTCGCGCGAGACCGGGGTCGTGCCGACGGCGGTGGCGAGCCTGCTGCTCGCCCAGGGAGTGAAGGGGGCGGATATCGCCGTCTCGATGGTAGCGCTCGCGGTCTTCGCCACGCTCTTGCTCCAGGCCACCACCGCTGCCCCGCTCGCCCGCCGGCTCGGTTTGATCGAGGGCACACCGGCGGATGCCGGATAGGACATCTGGGATACAATCGTTTCTACAGAGGCGGCGACCCGAGGAAACCATGGCACAGCTCACAGACAGCTACGACAGGAAGATCGACTACCTGAGGATATCGGTCACCGACCGGTGCAACTTCCGCTGCCAGTACTGCATGCCCGAGGACATAAAGTTCCAGGATAAGAGCGAGCACCTCACGCTCGACGAGATGCTCATCTTCGCCGAGGCTTGCCTCGCTTTAGGGATAACCAAGGTGCGCGTGACCGGCGGCGAGCCGCTGGTTCGCAAGGGCGTCGTCGACTTCGTAGGCGGCCTGAAGTCACTCGGCTTCAGAGAGGTCACGATGACGACCAACGGTTTTCTCCTCCGGGACAACCTGGATGCCCTGGTCGAGGCCGGGCTCGACAGGATAAACATCTCCCTCGATACCTTGAAGCCCGAGAAGTTCGCTTTCATAACCCGCCGCGACCACTTCCAGAGAGTCTGGGACGCGATAATGGCCGCGCTCGAGACACCCTTGTCGCCGGTGAAGATAAACGCGGTGGCGATGCGGGGGATAAACGACGACGAGATCGCGGACATGGCCCGGCTCACGCTGCGCTACCCGCTGCACGTGCGCTTCATCGAGCTGATGCCCTTAAACGGCGACACCGACGGCACCCGCTTCCGCAAGCTCTTCATCTCGGGGCGCGAGATCCTCGAGCGGGCGCAGGAAGAGCTCGGCGAGCTCGAACCAGTCGAGAAGGAGGATCCGGCCGCCCCGGCCGACGAGTTCAGGTTCGCCGGCGCCCCGGGCAACTTCGGTGTCATAACCCCGGTCTCCGAACCTTTCTGCGCGATGTGCTCGCGCCTGAGGCTCACGGCCGACGGCAAGATCCACCCCTGCCTGCTCACCGACCTGGACGTGCCGGTGAAGGATGCGATCCGCTCTCCCGACCCGATCCCGGCCATACACGAGGTACTCTGGCACGCCGCCCGCATAAAGCCCCCGGCGGGGCAGACTCTCCCCGAGGAGTCGCGGCGTCGGACGATGAGCCAGATCGGGGGTTAGCCGGCCCGGTCCGGCTCGATGGTGGCGATGAGCCCCTCGTTCTGGAGCCCCTCCTGGTAGAGCTCGGCGAGCTCTTTGTGGCAGCGGGCCACGACCGCTTTCCCTCTGGTGTGGGCCTCGAGCATCAAGGAGACGGCGCGCGGGAGGCTCATGCGCGGGATGACCTTCCGCAGGGCGTAGACGACGTGGTCCATGGGGGTGTGGTCGTCGTTGTGCAGGATGACCCTGTAGGGGGGCTCCCCCGTGACCTTGCTGCGGGTCTCCTTCGCCGGTTTGGTGCCGGGAACGGTCTGCGTCATCTCACGTACCTCCGGTTACTCTCCTCGCTTTCTGCCGTGTATGAGGCTCACGACTTCTTCCAGCACCCGCTCGGTGTTCCTGTTGTTCGCGTATGCTATCTCCTTCGCGCGCGGGATGCTCTCGGGCGCGGGGTCGTGCATGAGCGTGGGAAGCTCGACCGGGCTCTCTTTCTCGTGTCGGGCGAGCCACCCGGCGGGGATCTTCTCCGGGAGCTCCTGGTGCGAGAGCGCGGCCCACAAAGCCGTCCACGCCCGCGGAACGACGCGCCAGTGGTCGTACCCTCCTCCGCCAAGCGCGACCCAGCGCCCGCCGCAGAGCTCGTGGGCGAGCTCGTGCACCCGCCTCGGGATGTACTCGTAGAGCGCCATGCTGGCCGAAAGGTGGGTGAGGGGATCCAGGGCGTGTCCGTCGCAGCCGTTCTGCGAGATGATGATGTCCGGCTCGAAGGCCCTCAAAGCCTCGGGCACGACGGCCTCGAAGCAGGAGATCCAGGACTCGTCGTCGGTGAACGGCTCGAGCGGTACGTTGACGGCGTAGCCGTACCCCTCGCCCCTCCCGCGCTCCTCGACGCCACCGGTCCCGGGAAAGAGGAACCTCCCGGTCTCGTGCATGGAGATGGTGAGCACCTCCGGGTCGTCGTAGAACGCCCACTGTACCCCGTCGCCGTGGTGGGCGTCGGTGTCGAGGTAGGCCACCCGCAGGTGCGGATGCTCCTGCTTCAGGCGCGCTATGGCTACGGCCGCGTCGTTGTAGACGCAGAACCCGCTCGCCCTGGACCGCAGCGCATGGTGCAGCCCCCCCGCGATGCACATCGCGTGCTCGCAGCTCCCGTCGGCCACCATCCGGGCCGCAGTGAGTACCGCCCCGACGACCCTGGCGGAGGCCTCGTGCATCCGGGGGAAGACCGGGTTGTCCGGGGTGTTGAGCCCGTAGTGGACTAGCTCCGAGAGATCCGAGACCTCGTCCGCCTTCTGCACGAGCCTCACGTAGGTGAGGCTGTGTACCTGCAGGAGGTCCTCCTCGGTGGCCGGTGCGCTCTTCACGAAGCCGTAACCCTCGAACAGCCCCGCAGCTTCGCTCAACTCCAGCGCGAGCCGGATGCGCAAGGGGTTGAACGGGTGGTCCTCGCCGAACCCGTAGTCTTCCAGCCCGCGGTCGTGCACCACCGCCACCCGACCGCCCATCCAGAGAGGCCTCCTCTTCGCTCCTCGCTACGCCTCGTAGTCTACCGCGATGAGGTTCGTCGTGAGCCGTCCGAGCTTCTCCAGCACCGCCAGATGCTCCGGGTGCTCCCGGTAGCGCGCGAGATCCTCCACGCTCTCGAACCGCGCGAAGAGCCCGTGGGTGAAACCTCCTCCCCGATCGCTGAAGTTCTCCCCGGCCGTGAGGTCCACCACCCCCGGTACCTTCTCCCTGAGCGCCCGCAGAGAGGCGACAAGATCCGCCAGCTCATCCCCGGAGGCCTCCTCCTTCGCCGTGAACAAAACCAGATGCTCGATCACGCCTTCCTCCCTCTTCCGTTCACCCCGCGAAGCATACCTTACCCAAGGATCTCCCACATCCACCCCTGCTTGTTACACGAATTGCCGCAGTGTTAAGGAAATTTAAAATGCTTCCCGACCCTGATTTCCCATTTTGCCCCATCACTGGGCGGTTTACGTGTTTCGAAGTTCTTGCGAAGTGGTTGCGATGAGTTTGCGTAAAGATTTCAAAACGGTTACCCTCGTGCCCCGTTGAGAGGAGGGGGTTCTCTACAGGGTGAGAGATCCCCGACTGTTGCAGGCTAGAGAGGGAGGATACGTCCTTTTGGCTGTGAGTGTAAGGCTAAGGCTCGGAATCGTGCTTGCGGCTCTGGCGCTGGCGCTGACGGCTGCGGTGATGGCGTCGCGTTCGGCGGAGGCGCAGACTGTCTCTGGAGATGCGATCGTCTCCGACGCGCAGAGCTATCTTGGCGTTCCTTACGTTTGGGGCGGTGAGTCGCGGGCCGGGGTCGACTGCTCCGGGCTGGTTACGGCTGTGTTTTCGGATTTCGGGATCTACCTGCCGCACAGCTCCTATGCACAATTTTCTTACGGGACGCCGGTTTCGACCCCTGGACCGGGTGATCTCGTCTTCAGCGATTATGGGTACGGGTTCGCCTCGCACGTCGGGATAGCGGTCGGGAACGGGCAGATGATCGACGCGCCCTACCCGGGCACCGTGGTGCGCTACGATCCGATCATCTCCTCTTACGTGAACGGGTACAGGAGCATCGTCTAGTCCCGCGTTCCGGAGTGTTCCATGGCCGCCCGTCTCTCCTCGCGGGCGGCTTTTTTACTTGATCGGTCTTTTCTGGAAGTGGGCTGCTTGTCTGGGTGGGGGCTCTGTCTCTGGAGGACGATCTGTGGCTTGAGGGGACCATTTTCTCACCATTTCAGAAAATCGTGGCTTTCTGGTGTCGCGGGGGAGCTGCTCGACTAACATGTCGAAAAAGACATACGGGAAAGTTGTGGAAGACGGGTCGCTGTGGGCGAGAGAAAGGAGTCCCCTTGGCTGCCTCGTACATACACACCTGCTACAGGATCCTCGACCCCGAGCGGAGCACGGACTTCTACGTGAACAAGCTCGGGATGAAGAAGGTTGGGGAGATGCACTTCTCCGATGCTACCAACTACTTCTTCGCGATGGAGGAGGATCCCTCCTCTCCGATGCTCGAGCTAACCCACAACCACGGGCGTACCGAGCCCTACGATATCGGGGAAGGCTACGGCCACGTCGCCTTCGTCGTGGACGATCTCGAGGGGACCGTGGCGCGGCTCAAAGAGCAGGGGGTCGAGGTGGCCGTCGAGCCCAAGACGATGACCGTGGATGGCAACGACTACAGGATAGCCTTCGTCCTGGACCCGGACGGCTACCGCGTCGAGCTGGTGCAGAGGGGGACGATGAAGGTCGGGGATATGATGCAGTAGGAACCGGGAGAGGAGAAAACGTGGAGGGTCGGACAGTAGAGGTCCTCCCGGAGGACTACAGCTACGTCTTCATCCCTTGCGGAAGCCGGTGGCGCGGGGCGGGATGAGCGAAAGAGGGTGATCCACACCGAGGACGCCTTCGAGAGCAGAATATAAGATCATCCATGACCTTTCTGGCCGGGCGCTCGCAACTGCGAAGTTCCTGGACCCGCAGACCGGGCCCATCTACGTGGAGGGGGCCGGGGCGGGAGATACGCTGGTGGCGCACCTGCAAGAGATAGACCCCGCCCGCGAATACGTGGTGGGCTGCTACATACCGTATCTGGCGGGCTGACATCGACCGGTCTCAGCGTACCCTGCAGGACCCGCTACCGGAGAGGGTCTACGTGTGGAGGCTCATCGAGGAGGGAGGCGGGCGCTACTTGGAGAACGAGGAGGTCGGGGTCAGGCTCCCGTGGGAGCCGTTCGTCGGGACGATCGCGGTGGCCCCGGAACTCGAGGCAATCTCCGCGCTCGCACCGGGGCCTTTCGGGAGAACATGGACGTGCCGGGCGTCAGTCCCGGCAACACCGTCTACCTGCCGGGCTTCAACGAGGGGACGCTCTTCTACACCGGGGACTGCCACGCCCGGCAGGGGCAGGGCAAGCCGTGCGGGGTCGCGCTCGAGGTGACCAGCCGCGTCACGCTCACCTTCGAGGTAGTGAAGGGAGGCGGAATACAGTGGCCGCTCATCGAGGCGCGGGAGGGGGTTATGAGTCGGAGCACCCGGCCGATGGGAGGACGCTGCCCGCACGCCCACGCCGAGCTCGCCGGCTGGCTCGAGAGTTACTACGGCTTCTCCCGTCCCGACGCCTACCAGCCCCACACGCAGGCCAGCGGCCTCTACGTCGGGAACATGGTGGACACCACCTGCTCGCTGGTCGCCTCGGTCGAGAAGCGCTACCTCGGACGTTCCTGAACCCGCAAAAACGTTTGACCCCGTCAAGCAAGGTGGTATCTTTGGCTGAGTGTTCTGGATGCGAGGCAGCGCGAGAGCGTGAGACCGTCTTCCGGGAGCGGATCTTCGCCGAACCGCAACCTGATGCTCGCGGCCATAGCCGCCGCCACGCTTCTGAACCCGCTCAACTCCTCCATGATCGCGGTCGCGCTCTCCCGGATAAACCACGACTTCGGGATGACCTTCGCGGAGGGTTCCTGGATCATCTCGGTTTTCTATCTGGTGAGTGCGATCGCACAGCCGCTCATGGGGAGGCTCTCGGACCTCTACGGGCGCAAGAGGGTGTTCCTCTGCGGGCTCGTGGTTTCGGCGATGGCGAGCATGCTCGCCCCCCTCTCACCCACGTTCTGGTGGCTCGTGGGGTTCAGGGTGCTGCAGGCCGCCGGGACCTCGGCGCTCTTCCCGGCCGGCGCTGCGATGATCCGGGAACACATCACCGAACGGCAGGCCTCCGCCCTCGGGGTGCTCGCCGTCTTCTCTTCGACGTCGGCGGCCTTCGGACCAACCATCGGGGGTTTCCTGGTCCGCTACGGTGACTGGCCTCTGGTCTTCTTCGTCAACCTCCCATTCATAGTCTTCTCGTTCGTCCTGGGCTGGCGGGTCCTGCCCGCCGACCGGCAGGTCCGCAAGAGTGAGCGCGGAGAATTCGCGGAAGAACTCGTGAAGCTCGACCCCGCAGGCATACTGCTCTTCGCTGCCTGCGTGATCGGGGCGCTCCTCTTCTTGCTCTCGCTCCGGGGATCGCCCGACTTCCCCGCCTGTGGTGTCGCCCTCGCAGCGGCGGGGCTCTTCTACCTCCGCGAGCGCTCCGCTCGAAGTCCTTTCCTGGATCTGCGCGGCTCCCTCGCGCACCGGGAGGTGGTCTCGGTCTACCTCCAGTTCGTGCTTGTTAACGTCGTCTACTACTGCTCCTTCATCGGTATGCCGACCTACCTGCAGGACGCCCGGCACATCCCCGCCGATACCACCGGTACCATGATGCTCGCCCTCGCCGGAAGCGGCGTCGTCCTCACCCCCCTCGCAGCCCGCCTGATAGACCGCATCGGCCCGAAACCCGGCATCATCTTCGCCGCACTTTGTATGGTGGCCGGCAGCATACTGCTCTCCACCGTGCCAGCCCGCGGCGGCATCCCGCACCTCCTCCTCGCGCTCGTCATCCTCGGCAGCGCGGGCGGGTTCAACAACCTCGGGCTGCAGACCGCCCTTTACAGCTTCGTGCCCCAGGAGGAGGTCGGCAGCGCCTCCGGCCTCTTCCAGACCTCGCGCTACCTTGGCACCATCCTCTCGACCAGCCTGCTCGGCGTCGAGTTCGCCTCCGGCGTGGATACTCCCCACCTGCACGCGGTGGCCTTCGGCATGGCGGCCGTCGCCGCGATCGCCCTGCTGCTATCGCTCCTCATGCGTAACCCCGGACCTCCGGCAAAACAGCAGACCTGACGTTTTGTTATTTCGAAAACCAGAGTATACTGGTGGGCAGTAGTAACCATGACTACATAGGAGGTTCGGGAAGTGGGCATCGTGTCCTGGATAATCATTGGTCTGATCGCGGGGGCGCTTGCGAAGCTGATCCTGCCGGGGGACGACCCGGGCGGGATCATCGTGACCATCATCATCGGTATAGTCGGGGCGATCATCGGCGGGATCGTCGTCGGGGCCTTCGGCGGGCCCGGGGTGACGGGGGTGAACGTGAGCTCGATCATCGTCGCGATAATCGGTGCGATCATCCTGCTTTTGCTCTACCGGCTGTTCGTCGGGCGTACCGCGCGCGGGGGCAGGAGGAGGCGTACGTGAGGTGAGGGGCGCTCTGGCGCCCCTCTTTCATCCCCGCCGGGCTTCTTCCCTGACGAAGGGGACCAGTATCCTGTAGTGCTCGACGAGCTCCTCGAAGCGCATCCGGTTGAGGCCGGAGGGGGAGGGAACGACGATGTCCACGATCCCGGGTACGGCCGAATCTCCCTGCACGCCCCAACTCGACCGCGATGAGCCCCGGAACCAGCGGTAGACCCCGATGCCCGTGTAAGCAACGGCGCGGGGCCGGAAGCGTTCGAGGTCCTTCCGCAGCCGCCGGGCTCCGGCGAGGACCTCCTGCCTCTTCAGCTCGTCGGCGCGGCGCGTCGGGCGGGGGCAGAGGTTTGTGAACCCGATGCCGAGCCCGAGCAGCTCTTCGTCCTCCTCCGGACGGTAGAGCCTCTCCGTGATCCCGGCGGCGTACAGCACGCGCCAGAAGCGGTTGGCAGGGTGCGCGTAGTGGCGGCCGCTCTTCCCCGATCTCAGAGACGGGTTGTAGCCGCAGAAGACGAGCTTCAGACCGGCTTTCAGCAGATCCTTCGCCACGGTCCGGGAGTGTAGCACGGGTTATCATCTGGCAGGCCATGGAGTGCGGTGACCTCACCGGGAATTTGAGGAGCCTGGGGCTGCTTCTGGCCCTGTTGCCGGAAGCCCCGGGAGAGTTTCGTGACCGGGCCGCGGGGTACGCAGAGATGCTGCTGGAGCGGATCCTCATAGGGCGGGTCTCCTACGACACCGTCGGATGGGAGGGGCTTCTACAGGAACTCGAGGAACGTTTCGGTGATGTCGGGCGGGTCCTCTCCGAGCCGGCGCTGCGCGAGGTCGAGGAGAGGACCCGGCGTCTGCTCGCCGACATACGCGGTGAGGACCCGTTCATGCGGCGCTGGGCGGCGGACTCCCTGCTCGCCCGGTTGTGCTACCTCCTCTGCCGCCTGCTGCGGCCCCGGGTTGTACTCGAGACGGGGGTCGCCTACGGGGTGAGCTCGGCGTTCATCCTGAGGGCGCTGGAGCAGAACGGAGGCGGCATCCTGCACAGCGTCGACCTGCCCCCGCTGAGATCGGGCTACGAGAAGTCCTGGGGGGTGGCGGTGGACGAGGGGATGAGGAGGCGGTGGTGCCTGCACCGGGGAGCGAGCAGAAAAGTGCTCCCCGGGCTTCTCGAACGGCTCGGGCGGGTGGACCTCTTCGTGCACGACAGCCTGCACACCCGGAGCAACATGCTGCGCGAGTTCGGGCTCGTCTGGCCCTACCTGACCGGGGGAGGGGTGCTCGTCGCGGACGACGTCGAGCGCAACGACGCCTTCGGCGAGCTGCGCCGGTGGGGGCCCGAGCTGTGGCGCGTGGTGGAAGACCGGGAGCGCGGCCCGCTTTGGGGCCGCGCAGCCCCGGTGGTGTTCGGTGTTGCGATCAGGTGAAGAAGGAGCCTTGGGGCCGGCTCTTCACGGCGAGGCTTTGCCGGAGGAGTCTTCCCCGCTCATCTCCCGGGGGCCGTAGCGCCCGACCAGCGAGTAGTACAGGGCGTCGTCCCGCCTCTCGACGCGCAGGTGCCCGCCGCCGGTCAGCTCGGAGAGCATCTGGTCGGCCTCTCTTACGGTGAGCGTGGTGCTCATCGCCACGTCCGCCGCGGTGAGGCTGCCCCCGCCCTCCCTGAGGGCCGTGAGCAGCTCACGCTCTTTAGCCGGTGCCGAGGGCAGCGCGCGCCTGCGTTTCACGATCCCGTTCGCCGCGTGCCCCAGCAGGGCGGCGGCGGGGATCATCAGCCCGAAGGCTGGTATCAGCGTGGCGGGCGGGCTGAGGAACGAGAACGCCAGCGCGCCGAACAAGAAGACGATCCCCAGGGCTGTCTCCACTATCGGAGGGTCTTCGTACTCCCTTCCTGTCCGTCGCCGGTGTTCCGGCACGCTTGTGGTCTGCTGCACCCGGCCTCCTGTGCTCCGGTTGGCTTGTGAAGTATCTTACGTTGTCGAGTATACCGGAGGGATGGCCCGGAGACTAGTATCCGGGCCGCCCCATCCGGGAGTAGGTGAACTGCTTGCTCGCCTCCACGCCCGGCTGGTCGAAGGCGTTCACGCCGTAGAGGGAGCCCGCGATCGCGGTCTGCACCTCCAGCGCGACGAAGAGGTAGCCGAGGTTCTCCTCGCTGATGCGGTCCAGCCGGATCGTGGTGTTCGGGCGTCCCGCCTCGGTGAGCGCCCGCCGGGTCGCGTCGCACTCGACGTTCAGCAGTTCGGCCATCGTGTGCCCGCCGAGGTAGCCCACGCCTTCGAGATCCTCGTAGGCCGGCGGGATCTCCAGGTCGCGCGGGTGCTCCTCGACCTGCACGATCTCGATCACCTTGTCCTGCGGCCCCTGCATGTAGAGCTGCAGCTGGGAATGCTGGTCGGTGGTCCCGACCGCCCCGTGTGGGGTGGAGCCTTTCCCGTCCTTGCCGAGCGACTCGGCCCAGAGCTGGACGAACCACGCCGCGACCCGCTCCAGCGCGTCGGCGTAGGTCATCATCACCCGGATGTTCCGCCCGCGCGCGGTATCCATCAGGTAGTGCATCGCCGCTCCGACGACCGCCGGATGCTCCGCCCCCCGCTCCCTGACCTCGCGCACGCACTCCGCGGCTCCGCGCAGGAGGGCGTCTATGTCCAATCCCGTGACCGCCGCGGGCAGAAGCCCAACCGGTGAGAGCACCGAGAACCTCCCGCCCACGTCCTTCGGGATGGGGAGCGTGCGCAGATCCTCCCGGTCGGCGATCCGCTTCAGGAAGCCCTCTTCGGGGTCGGTGGTCGCGATCGTGCGGTGCTGGTAGCCGAAGTCCCCCAGAGCGCTCGCCAGCATCCCGCGCACCACGAGGAAGCCCGCCATCGTCTCCGCCGTCGAGCCCGACTTCGTCACCACGTTCACCCACGTCCCCTCCGGCTCCGCCACGTCCAGGATGGCGGCGAGCGTCGCGGGGTCGGTGTTCTCGGCGAAGTGGATGCGCGGCCCCCTGCGCTCGGGCATCTGGTTGTAGTAGGGGTGGTTGAGCGCCCGGTGCAGCGCTATCGGGCCGAGGGCGGAGCCCCCGATGCCGATGTGGATGAAGTCCGTCGGGCTCGAGCTTCGTATCTCGCCGGCCGTCCTCAGGCAGGCGTCGGCGTACTCGCGCGTCTCCGGGAGCTTCATGAACCCGGGTTCGTCCTCGAGGAGCTTCCCGGCAGCCTCCTGCAGCCGGGGTGTGATCTCCGAGAGCTCCTTCTCCGTGATGCCACCTTCCACCTCGATGAGGTTCGTGTAGTCGAAGCTGACCTCGGCCAATTCGGTCCTCCTGAACTCCGTAGCCTGCAGAAGAGTTTACCGGGATATAATCGCGCCCGCGGACGAAACCACGATGACGGGCGAGGGAGGGGGAGAGAACATGCCGGACGAAACGAAGCGCAGGAGAGCCCGGGAGGTTCTCTCCCGGCTCGAAGAGCTCTACCCCGGCGCCACGACCGAGCTCTCCTGGTCGAACCCTCTGGAGTTGCTGGTCGCCACCATCCTCTCCGCCCGCACCACCGACAAGACCGTGAACAAGATCACACCCCGCCTCTTCCAGAGGTACCGCACCGCCCGCGACTACGCCGAGGCCGACCCGAACGAGCTGGAGGAGATGTTGCGCCCGAGCGGCTTCTACCGCAGCAAGGCCCGGGCCATACAGGGGATGGCCCGCACCCTCGTCGAGGAGCACGGCGGCGAGGTGCCGCACACGCTGGAGGAACTCACCGCCCTCCCGGGCGTCGGCCGCAAGACGGCGAACGTCGTCCTCGGCACCGCCTTCGGCAACGGCGAGGGCGTGGTCGTCGATACTCATGTCCGCCGCCTCTCCGGGCGCCTCGGCCTCAGCCGCGAGAAGGACCCCGAAAAGATAGAACGCGACCTCATCGAGCTGGTCCCGGAAGAGAAGCGGCCGCTCTTCTCCCACCTGCTCATCCTGCACGGCAGGAGGGTCTGCAAACCCCGCCGCCCCGACTGCCCGAACTGCGTGCTCAACGACATATGCCCCTCGGCCTTCAAGACCTGAGGGAGCCGGTGTAAAATCCCCGGTGGGTACGGGAGCATGGCAGAGCGGACGAATGCGCTGGTCTTGAAAACCAGAGGCGGCTGTGCCGCCCGTAGGTTCGAATCCTACTGCTCCCGCTCCTTCGACCTCCAGTGAGGGATGGAGGACTATATGGAGTATTCTTTAAAAAAATTTAAGTAAATGGGCCATTTGAGGTTTTTGCTTTGCTAGACTGTGGGTATATCCTCTCCCGGCAGAGAGGATGATGTTGACATGGAGAGTAATGGAAGGAGGTAGAGTGAAGAGGTTGGTGTATCTGGCTGCGGCCGCGCTCATAGCGGTGCTGCTTCTCGCGCCGGCTGCCTTCGCGCAGACTACGGGTGGCACTACGGGCAGCACTGCCAGTAGCCCTGCCAGCAGCTCCTCTGCGAGCAGCAGCGCGATGGGCGGGGGCTCGACGATGATGAGCAGCGGCACCATGAGCAGCAGCGCCATGAGCAGCAGCGCCATGAGCAGCGTCAGCGGCACCGGCCAGAAGGGTGGGAAGCTGGCCGAGAGCGGTGGTCCGGCGATCATCCTTCCGGCTGCTGCCCTGCTTCTTGGTTCGGGCATCCTGACGTTCGCTGTCCTGCGCCGTCGTCAGTAGTTTCGGCTCTGGCCACCTGAAAGAGGCCAGTGAAGGAGGCCGGCCTTCGGGCCGGCCTCCTTCATTGTTCTCCGATCCGTTGCCTTCGTTTTTTCGGGCTGTGGTGGGGATGATCCGTGCGAAGAGAGTCGAAGGGGTGGTGGGTTGGATTCTTCCTTCGAGACCCTCATGGAGGCTTTGGGGATCGAGATAGAAGAGGTTTGTGCTCGGAGGGTCGTCGCGAAGATGCCGGTGCACGGCCCGACCCGGCAGACTTTCGGGCTTCTGCACGGCGGGGCCTCGGCGGCGCTGGCGGAGACCGTCGCGAGCCTCGGAACCTACGACATGGTGGATAAGGAGCGGCAGAGCGTGGTCGGTACGGAGGTCACGGCGAGCCACCTCCGGCCGAAGGGTAGGGGGACGGTGAGGGCGTTGGGGCAGCCCATTCACCGCGGCGATCGGGAGGTGCTCTGGGACGTGAGGATCACCGACGAGCGCGGACGGCTCGTCTGCAGCGCCCGCTGCACCGTCGCCGTGGTCCCGCGCTACGGGATCGAGTAGATCCAGTCGCGGGTCCCGTAGAGCTCGCGGGTGAGGCGTTCGGCTTCGGCCAGCTCTTCCGGGGTGAGGGTATCCTCTGTGAGGCCGTCTGCGGTGTTGCGCCCGGCGAAGGTCTCTATCATGTGTTCGATGATCTCTTCGCGGGGGAGGCTGGTCTGGCGCCGCAGGGGGCCGACCCGCTTCTCGGCGCTCTGGATGGCCTTGTCCGAGAGCTTCTCCTGCCCGATGCGCAGTATCCGGAGCATCCTGGCGGTGTCGATCTCGTAGGAGAGGGTGTCGTGGTGCAAAACGGCGCCGTGGGCCCGTCCCTGGGCCGCCCCCCCGATCTTGCCGTTCTTCGAGGAGATGTCGTTTATCGGCTCGTAGTAGGCCTCGATTCCGAGCGAGCGGAACGCCTCCACGACCCACTCGTCGAGGAAAGCGTAGGAGTCCACCGTCGACATCCCGGCGACCAGCTCCAGGGGAGCGTAGATCGAGAAGGTGATTATGTTCCCGGGCTCGACGAACATAGCGCCGCCGCCGGTGGTGCGGCGGATGATCTCGACGCCCTCCCTGCGCGCCTCCTCCTCGTTTACCTCGTTGCTCACGGACTGGAAGCGGCCGATCACGACCTCGTCCTTGTGGCGCCCCCAGAAGCGCAGCGTCGGCGGTCGCTCTCCGGAGCCGACCCTGCGGGTCAGAACCTCGTCTATGGCGACGTTCACCGGCGGATCGACCGGCTCCCCGCGGATCAGACGCCACCGGTAGCGCTTCCAGCGATCCTCCAGGCTCATGACGAGAGCGCCCTCCTCACAGCCCGCGCGACGGCCTCGGGCGAGAAGCCGACCATCTCGGCCTCCGGCGGGAGCGCCTCCCTGATACGCGCGGCCAGCTCCTCCTCCGCGAGCGTGGCCGGCGCCCCCTCCAGCGCCCCCGTGATCGCCGAGAGCGCCTCCGGAGGGTCGAGGAAGAAGTCGCCGCTTACGCGCACGCCCCTCAGCACCCCGCCTTCGATCTCGAGGTCGGCGACGACGAGCTTGCCGCCGCGGCTCTTGTACTCTCCGTGCATCCCGAAATGTAGTTTACCCCGGATCTCCGGGAGGGCTTGCATTCGCCGGATCTCCCGCTAATAACGAGGCTGGAACGAACGAGACGTAGTAACGAGCAGGAAAGGAGGTGGTGTTCCATGGCTCTTGCTCCGATCCGTGGGTTCTGGGACATTCAGAGTGAGTTCGACCGCATGTTCGACGAGATGGTAGGCAGCCTGTTCGGCAGGCGCCGGGGTGGCCAGGAGAGGCTCTGGGCGCCGCCGATGGAGGTGTACGCCCACGGCGGGGACCTGGTGATCCACGTCGACCTGCCGGGCGTGACACTGGATGACGTGGACATCACCCTCGAGGGGACGACGCTCACGATAAGCGGCCAGCGTAAGGGCACCGAAGAGGAGGTCAACCACTACCTGCAGGAGCTGCCCTACGGCGCGTTCCGCAGGAGCATGACCGTCCCCGAGGGGGTCGATGCGGATAGCGTCAAGGCCCGGCTCGAGAACGGCGTGCTCGAGGTCGTCCTGCCCGGCGCGGTCTCCGAGGTGGCCCCGAAGAAGATAGCCATCGAGGCCGGCGAGAGCAGGAAGACCCTGGAGGGCAGCGCCTCCTGAGCCACCCTGCACCCCGGCACGTCCGGGTAGCCTGAGCGAGAGGCCCGTGTCCGCCTGCGACACGGGCCTCTCCTGCGTTTGGGAGGGGTGTTCGCAAGGTATATATATGACAGAAAGAGTCCAACTCTTATCGAGGGAGTCTGGATCTTGGAGGTGTGCGAGATGGTATCTCATGGCAGGGTGGCCGTTCCGGTCAGGGTTCACGACGATGAGAGGACTCTGCTCGAGAGGGCTGCCCGGGGTGAGCGGGAGGCCCGGCGGCGTCTGATCGAGTCGCACCTCGGGCTGGTGGCTGCCATCGCCCGGCGCTACGCGCGCAGGTGGGGTGCACCATTCGAAGATCTCCTGCAGGAGGGGGCGCTCGCTCTGGTGCAGGCCGTCGACCACTACGACCCGTCCAGGGGGATGAAGCTCTCGACCTACGCGAACTGGTGGGTGAGCCGGGCCGTGAGGCGGGCCGCCATGGCGTACGTGAGGCCGGTGCGAGTACCTGAGGAGGTGTGGGAGCGTGCCGGGAGGGTCTCGCGCGCCGAGGAGGAGGTACGCTCGCGGCTCGGGCACGAGGCCGGAGAGCGCGCGGTGGCCTCCGCGCTCGGGTGGACCGCTGAGGAGCTCTCGGAGGTGAGGCGGGCGCTCGAGCCCGTCGCCTCGCTCGAGGCCCCGGTAGGCGAGGAAGGCGACGGGGAGCTCGCCGAGGTGCTCCCCGGTGAGGCCGAGGACCCGGCAGAGGAGGCCGCCCGCAGCGACGCCCGACGCCGGCTGGCGGAAGCTCTCGCGGCGCTGCCGGAGCGGGAGCGGAGGGTTCTCTCGCTCAGGAACGGATTCGAGGGCGAGCCGGCCACGCTCGCCGAGGCGGGCCGAGAGCTCGGGGTCTCGCGCGAGCGGGCCCGGCAGATCGAGGGCTCGGCGCTAGAGAGGCTGCGCCGGCGCAGCCGCGAGTTCGGGCTGGAAGGGCTCGCGGCTTGAGCGCCCCGCCAGGGGATCTCGAGGCGGCCCGCGAGGCGCTCGAGCGTGCGGTGGCCGACGCGCAGGCGCGCAGGAAGAGCGTCCTCGACCCGGTGCTCAAGGAGCAGATCGGCGAGGAGATCTGGCGGCTGCGAAGGAGGGTCGTGGGCCTCGAGCGGGAGCGCGCCGGGAGGATGCTCGCCCGGGCCTCCCGCGAAGCCTCGGAGGCGGCCGCGTCCGGCGACCCTGCTCGCTACGAGGGGGCGCACCGGGAGATGGCCCGCCACAGGGTCGCCTTCGCCGACGCCTCGGATCTGCTGGAGAAGCTCGAAGAGGAAGGACCTTCCTCCTCCAGGCGACTGCTCGGCGGCTGAGGAGGGTTGCACGCGCGGGCGGCCCCGCTAATAAAGAGGGTGGAGAGAGGATCAGAGAGAGATCCTCTGAGAAAGGGGGTGGTCGCGATGAAACGGAGAGGAGTCAGGACCGGCTGACGGAGCCATCGAGAGCCAACCCCGCAGGCTACGGCGGAGGTCCGGAGCAAAGGTGCCATCACCACCTCCGGACAGGCTCACCCGGCCGGAGAGGGCAAAGGCCGCGGGGTTGGATTTTTCGTGCCCGGAGGACCTAACCTTCTCTGCTCCCCCGGGCCGGGACCGAACGGCGGGGCTGGCGGGGCGGCTGGATGGGGGAGGGGACGTACTCCACGGACTCCCTGCGGCCCCGCGGCTGCGGGTAGAGCTTCATGAGCGTGTAGACGGCGGGGTCTATGCCGACCTTCACCGGCAGCCCGAGGGAGATGAGCTCGTCGGGCTCCAGCGGGTAGTCGTGGGTCCAGGTGCCCGAGGAGAGTACCCGCGCCACCTCCCGCGCCCGGGCGGGATCCATGTGGTGCTCGAGCAGTCTGCCGACGAACCTCTCGACCTGCCGGAGGGCCTTGCGGCTCATGTCTGCGAGTATCAAAGTGCGGTCGTCGGGGTCTCTGGCTTGTTCTGCGGCGGCGACGATCGAGGCGGCGGGATACTCGCCGAGCTGCGGGTCCACTGGGCCCAGGGCGGCGTGGGGGTCGAGGTTTATCTCGTCTGCGGCGAGCGCGATCAGAGTGCCCCCGCTCATCGCGTAATGGGGGACTATCGCCCGCACGGGGCCGTCGTGCTCAGCGAGGGCGTTCGCGATCTGGCTCGCCGCCAGCACCATCCCGCCCGGGGTGTGCAGGATTATGTCTATGGGCCTCCCCGGAGGCGTCGCCCTTATCGCGCCGAGCACGCTCTGGGCGTCGTCGATGTCTATGTAGCGGACCACGGGGAACCCGAGAAACGACATCGTCTCCTGGCGGTGGATCAAGGTTATCACCGTGGAACCCCGCTCGGAGGCGAGCCGGGCCAGGGTCCTCTGCCGGGAGAGCTCAAGCAGGCGCTGCTGGATCACCGGCTGCAGCGAGGCGATGATCAGGAAAATCCAGAAGAGGTTCAGGAGCTCCATCCGTCTCTCCCCGAGGATCCTTGAGGTGGCATCTCGTTCGTATGACCTGAAATGTTACCAGAGCGACGCGACGCCTACTGCTCCTCCGTGTACCGACCTTAGGGGGCCGGCGCCTGGAGGCCTGCCTCCCTGGCCTCCTGCGCCCTCAGGTCGGCGAGCATGAACTTTCCGGAGGTGAGATCTCCGGCCTGCACCACCAGCGAGGTGCCGAGCATCACCCGCTCGAAGCCCTCGCCGCCGCAGAGGACCAGCCGCGGGGTATAGGTGTTCACGAGCTCGGCGAGGACCTCGCTGCCGGCTTCCCCGAGACCCTTGTGGGCGGGTCGGGTGCCGAGCAGGAAGACCTTCTGGTAGTCCCTGAGCTCCTGCAGGATCTTGAGCCGGTACTCCGCCTCCCAGGCGGGGTACCGGAGGTTCTCGACCTCTTCGCGAACCCTGGTGGGCTCGTCCACTACCTCGCCGCCCATCCCGGCGAACGCCACGTACCCCGGACCGAAGGCGAAGGTGCCGTGCACGCCGTGTATGAACGGGAAGACGATCTCTGCGTTGTACGCCTCCCTGAGGTACCTCCCCACCGGGGCGTCGTCGGGGCCGGGGACGTAGAAGGCGGGGAGGCCCGCATCCCCCAGGGTCCTGAGCAGCCCGGCGTACTCTTCCGCCTCGCCGCCCGCGCTGAGGTTCCCGACGAGGGCCACCGCGTCGGCCCCTTCGGCACGGGCCCTCTCCAGGAATCTGCGCGTGAGCTCCACGTCACCCCGCGGGTTCGCGCCGAGCGCTACGGTGCGGACGTGCTCCCTCATCCTGGAAGACCACCTCCTTTCTCTCGCCCGAAGACAGGAAGCCCGGCTGAGGACGATCAGCCGGGCTTCTTTTGTCTATCTTTCCTCGACCGTGGCCGCGCCCTCGAGCACCTCGAAGTCGAAGCTGCCGTCCTTCACGCCGACGACGACCCTGTCCCCGGCCTCGAGCGCCCCTTCGAGGACCAGCCGGGAGAGTTCGTTGTCTATGCGGCGCTGGATGGTGCGCCTCAGCGGCCTCGCCCCGAACTGCGGGTCGAAGCCCTCCTCGGCCAGAAGTTCGACGGCCTCGTCGGTGAACTCAACCTCGATGTCCTGCGCCTCGAGCCGCCTGCGGGTGTGCTCCAGCAGGAGCCGGGCTATCTCGACGATCTGCTCCTTCGTGAGGGCCCGGAAGACGATCACCTCGTCGATGCGGTTTATGAACTCGGGCCGGAAGTGGGCTCCGAGGAGCTTCATCATGTCCTCCTTGAGCTCCTCGAAGGACTCCTTGCGCCTGGCGTGCGCCTGGATCCTCTCGGCGCCCAGGTTCGAGGTCATGATGATCACCGTGTTCTTGAAGTCCACGGTGCGTCCCTGGGCGTCGGTCAGGCGCCCGTCGTCGAGGATCTGCAGCAGGACGTTGAACACGTCCGGGTGGGCCTTCTCGATCTCGTCCAGGAGCACCACCGAGTAGGGGCGCTTGCGCACCGCCTCGGTGAGCTGGCCGGCCTCCTCGTAGCCGACGTACCCCGGGGGAGCCCCGACGAGCCGGCTGACGGTGTGCTTCTCCTGGAACTCGCTCATGTCTATGCGGACCATGGCGTCCTCGTCGCCGAAGAGCGCCTCGCTGAGCGCGCGGGCGAGCTCGGTCTTGCCGACCCCGGTCGGCCCGAGGAAGAGGAAGCTCCCGATGGGTCGGTTCGGGTCGGAGAGACCGGCGCGGGCGCGCCTGACGGCCTCGGCGACCGCGGAGACGGCCTCGTCCTGCCCGACGACCCGCTCGTGCAGCCGGCTCTCGAGGTTCAGCAGCCGCTGGCGCTCCTCCTGGGTGAGCTGGCTCACCGGGATGCCGGTCTGACGGCTCACCACCTCGGCTATGTCCTCGGGCGTGACCTCGGCGGAAGCCTTGTGCCCGGCCCTGTAGGCCCCGAGCCGGTCCTGCAGCTCCTGGATCTGGCCCTTGAGCTCCTGGGCCCTGTGGTAGTCCTCGGCGGAGACGGCCTGGTCCTTCTCGCGCCGCAGGCGCTCTATCTCCTCCTCTATCGCCCGGGTGTCCTCGGGCTTGGTCTTAGAGCGCAGCCGGACCCTGGCCGCCGCCTGGTCCATCAGGTCTATCGCCTTGTCCGGCAGGAAGCGCCCGGTTATGTAGCGGTCGGAGAGCTCGGCGGCGGCGACGATGGCCTCGTCGTTTATCTTCACCCGGTGGTGCGCCTCGTAGCGGTCCTTGAGGCCCCTGAGCACGTCTATGGTCTCGTCGACGGTGAGCTCGCGCACCAGCACTGGCTGGAAACGCCGCTCAAGCGCCGCGTCCTTCTCGATGTGCTTGCGGTACTCGTCGACGGTGGTCGCCCCGATCACGTGCAGCTCACCCCGGGCGAGCGCGGGCTTGAGCATGTTCGAGGCGTCCACGGAGCCTTCGGCGGCCCCCGCTCCCACGACCGTGTGCAGCTCGTCTATGAAGACGATCAACTCGTCGGAATGCTCCCGGATCTCGTCGATGATCTTCTTCAGGCGCTCCTCGAACTGCCCCCGGTACTGGGTCCCGGCGACGATCCCGGAGAGGTTGAGCTCGATGACCCGCTTGCCGGCGAGCGTCTCGGGCACCTCGCCGCTTACGATCCTCTGGGCTATGCCCTCGACGATGGCGGTCTTCCCGACGCCGGGGTCCCCGATCAGAACCGGGTTGTTCTTCGTCCTGCGGCTGAGGATCTCGATCGTCGTCTCGACCTCGTCCGCGCGTCCGATGACCGGGTCGAGCCTGCCCTCCCTGGCCATCTGGGTGAGGTCGCGCCCGTACTCGTCGAGCGTGGGGGTGGAGCTGGGCTTCTCGCGCGCGGCCCCGCTGCGGTCGACGCCGCGCACGACCGCCCCGCGCAGCCGGGTGTGCGAGAGCCCGAAGCGCCTGAGGAGCTGCGCGGCCTCGCTCTCCTCGTCGCGGGCTATCGCGAGCAGCACGTGCTCGGGCCCTATGTAGGAGGAGCCGAGCTCCTGCGACTCTTCGTAGGCCGAAAGCAGCGCCCGCTTGGCGTCCGGCGAGAGCCCGGGCGAGGCGCTCTCCTTCGGCTCACCCTTCTCGGTCTCCTCGTCGAGCTGGGCCGCTATCGCACCGGCGTCGGCGTCGACCTCCTCGAGCACCCGCCTGACTATCTCCTCCTCGAGCGCAGCACCGAGCAGGTGCGAAGAGGTTATGTCCTCGCTGCCCCATTCGGCGGCGCGCCGGGCGGCCCGCTGCAAAAGCTTCTCCGTCGCGTCGGAGAAATAGCGGGTTATGTCCACCTGCTCCGCCTGCCTCCTCGGGGCCGAGACGGTGCCCCCGAAGGGTTCTTCCTCGAAGAAGCGGCTGAAGAAGTCGTCGAAGAGGCTGCCCCTACCGAAGGACGACGCTCCCCTCGCTCCTCTCGCCTCGGCCGCGTGTATCTCGCACAGATGCTGCACCCGCGGGGGCTCGCCGGGTACGATCCTCCTCAGCGTGACCGTGGCCGGCCTCACCCCGCACACATCACACATTCTCTCTGCCATGTTCTCTTCTACCTCCCGTCTTTCTGTTCTCGTGGTTTCTCAAAGCGGCGCGGGCCATCTGTATCGCCTGCAGGAGCCCGCTCTCGGCGGCGGAGGCCACCACCCTGCGCTGCTCCTCCAGATCCAGGCTCGCGAATGCTTCCTCCCATCCTTCGACGACCTCCGCGAGCCTGCGGTAGAACTCTTCTTCCATCCTGCGCCCGGCCTCGCTCTCGCCGGGCCTGCTCATCCCACCCGTCAACGCCGCTCCTCACAGTCAAAAAACCCGGGCGGCCCCGAACGCCGCCCGGGCCCTCTCACCCTCAGGAGCCGGAGGGGCCTTCGATCGGGATCCTGCGCGGCTCCCCTATCTGCCCGCTGGCGCCCTCGACGACGACCTCGAGCACGCCATCCTCGAACTTCGCGTGGATCTTGCTCTCGTCGACGCCCTCGGGCAGCGTCATGCTCCTGCGGAACGAGCCGTAGCGCCTCTCGCGCACGTGGTAGCCCCGGCGCTCCTCTTCCTGCTCCTCCCTGCGCTCGCCGGAGATCGTGAGAACCCCGTTCTGGACCGTTATGTCCACGTCATCCTTCTTGACCCCCGGAAGCTCGGCCCGGATCACCAGATCCCCATCGCGCGAGAACGCGTCGATCGCCGGAACCCACTCCTGCTCCTCGCGCCGGAGCGGCCTCCAGCCTTCCCACATATCGTCGAACATCCGGTTTATCTCGTTCCTCAGATCCCAGAAGCCGCGAAACGGACTCAGCATCGATGCCACCTCCTTCTGCTTCGTTTGCACCACATATTTTACCGTTTACTTACAGTTTTCAAACATTAATTTTGCACTTCGTCGGGAGATCCTTCTCCGCCCCCTTCAGCCTGGCCGTGGCATGGGTGGTCTGCCGTGACGCGGGTCGTGGGAGGAGTTGCAGGAAGAGTGACGTGCGTCACACATCGAGGGTGATGGGGAGCGTGGGGGTTCTCCGGGGGAGTGGCGGTCTGCTCTACCGGGGCTATATTCTGCTGGATAATGGGGTATGAAGAAGTCGGGAGGCAGGGAAGAGGACATGAGCGGTGTAGGCGATCTTCGGGCTCTCAAAGAGCGGGTGGCGGGGCTGAGGCCGCCGCTGCTCTCTGTCTATCTGAACGTCAACCCCGGCAACCCCGAGAACCAGAACCGGGCGTACGTGATCCGTCTGAAGGATGCGTTGCGGGAGGAGGGGGTGCCGAAAGGATTTGCCGGGGAGGTCGTGGGGTACGTGGAGGAGCTGCGCCCGCGCATGCGGACGCTCGTGCTCTTCTCCTCTCCGGAAGGGTGGCGCGAGGTGAGGTGGCTCGGTGTCGAGCTGCCCGAGGAGGTCTTCTGGGGTGAGCCGTACGTGGCGCCGCTCGACCTGGCGGCGGACGAGTACGCGCCGGTCGGGGTGGTCGTCGTCGACGCCAAGAGGGTCCGCCTCTTCGTCTCCTCGCTCGGGAGCCTGGAGGAGGAGCTGAAAGAAGCCAACGTCTTCGACACCGCCGGATGGCGGGAGATCACGCTCTCCCCCTCCTCGGCCAGCCCGCAGGGGGGGGATGGCCCACGACCTCTTCGAGCGCAGGGTCGAGGAGTGGGTGCGCCGCTTCTACAAACGGGCGGCCGGGGAGGTGGGTGACCACGTGAAGTCGCTCGGCTTGAGGCGTCTGATCCTCGCCGGTCCCGAGGAGCGCACGTCGGAGTTCGTGGCGGAGCTGCCTCGAGAAGCGAAGGATCTCGTCGCCGCCCGGATACACCTCCCGCAGGACGTCTCCGAGGGTGAGCTGGCGCGCAGGATATCCGAGACCGAGGAAGAGATCGAACGCAGTGAGGAGAGCGGGTTGCTGCGGGAGCTGAGGGAGCGCGGGGTGAGGGGGCTCGAGGAGACGTTGCGTGCCCTGGACGAGGGCAGGATATACCGTGTGGCGGTACCCTGGCCGCTTCCGGACGAGATCTCGTGGTGCGATCCCTGCGGGGTCGCGCTCGCCGCCGGGCACGAGAGGTGCCCCTACTGCGGCGGGCTCGTACGCACGCGCAGGCTCGCCAACGCTCTCTCCGGGCTCGCCGCTTCCCGCGGGGCCTCGGTAGAGTTCGTGCGGGGTGAGAACGCCCGTGCGCTGCGGGAGGAGCTCGGAGGAATCGCCGGGCTGCCCCGGTTCTGAAGGGTCCGGACATCCTGGAGAGGAAACTTTGTACCGGCAGATGCGGGTTCCCGTCTCTCCGGCGAGGGTCATACGAGGTGGGGAGGACCCCGCAGGGCGGCTACAGCTCTCCGCCGTATTCTTTGCCGGTGCGGTTGCGTAGCCTCTGGCGGTACCCGTAGGTCGCCCGGAGCACCGTCTCCTCGTCCTCGAGCCCGACCCCCAGGGCCCCGGCTATGGTGGCCAGCGAGGTGGCCATCCAGGCCAGCGTCGCGTAATCGGCGGGGCCGACCGGTTCGCCCACCATCGAGCGGAAGTAGCCCTCCGGGACGAAGACCCACGCCGCCAGGAGCACCAGCACGAAGAGCACGGTGTAGGAGAAGAACACCGCGATCGCGATCGTCAACACGGTCACCCCGTTGTAGAGCAGGCTCCAGTGACGATCCTCCCGGCTGCTCGGATGCTCCCAGAGATGATGCGCCGCGATGATCCAGACGACCATCGCGCAGATCGCCACGACCATCAGCCCCAGCAATCGCTCCCAGCCGAGGTGGCGGGCGAAGCTCCATATGGTTGGGATCACCAGCACGTAGGCGCTCGTCGCGAAGGCCGCGGCGAGCGAGCGGTGAAAGCTGGGGAAGAGCTTCCAGGGTCTGTTGGCCAGGATCATGCCCGCCCACAGCCTGAGGTGACCGCGCATCCTTGGAGCCACGAACCGGGTGTCGACGCCCAGTCGATGCATATCCTCGTCTGGAGGATGCAGGCGGTGGAAGGGAGCCAGGAGCTCCGCCAGGCGGCGTCTGACCAGGTGCCGGGGCCTCGGCCCCGGCAGATCTTCCTCCCGTCGGGTTTCGGCGGTTTTGCCATCCAGCGCCGGGTAGAGCTCGTGTACGAGCTGAACGACTGCCTCCCGGGCCCGCGGGTGCAGCCGCGTCGCCCCCAGGACCGGTAGGGAGAGCCCCGCGACCCTCCGCGAGAGGCTCGCATCGGCCACCACGAGATGCCCTCCCCGGTAGAGTGGGAGGTCGGTCAGGCAGATGGCGATGTCCCAGCCCTCGCGCAGCGCCCACTTGTGGCAGGCGTCGAGCAGCTCCGGCGCATCACGATCGCTTCCGGTCAAGGGGTCGACGACGAGCGAGATCTTCCAGTGGACGGCATCGTCGACCATCCTCCCGAGCAGCGAGGGCAGCTCCCGCGCGAGCCGGTGTCCGATCTTCTCCGGTATGTCCGGGGCGCAGACCAGCCCGAGGTCCACGACGTGCGCCGCTGCCGCCGTATCCCGCGCTCCTACCGTTCGGTCGTGGACTTCTCCGCTCACACGCACCTCTTTTCCCGAGACGGGTCGTGGGATAACCCGGCGTCTGCTCTTCTAAGAGCCTTTCACACCGCGAAAGCCGAGACGGTACGAGATCTCCCCGGCTCTTTTCGCCGCCTCCCGTCCCAGCTCCGGGAGGGAATCCGGCGGCAGCCTGAACGAAGGTCCTGAGATGCTCATCGCTGCGATCCCGCCGCTCGCCGAGCAGATGGACACTCCCACGGCGTTGAGACCCACCTCGAGCTCCTCGACCGTGCAGGCGTATCCGCGGGAGCGTACCTCCTCGAGCTGCTTCCGCAGCTTTCCGGGGTCCACGATGGTGTTCTCGGTGAAGCGTTTCAGGGGGCGTGAGAGGATGCGCTCCCGTCGGTTCTCCGGCATGTGGCTGAGCAGAACCTTGCCGTCGGCGGTGGCGTGCAGCGGCGTACGCCTGCCGGACCAGTCCACGCTCAGGACCGACGAAGAGGGGATCGACTGATGGATGACGACGGCCTCGTCGCCCTCCAGTACCGAGACGGTGACCGTCGCACCGGACTCTTCAGCGAGCTCCCTGCAGAGCGGTTTCGCGTGTCGCACCACGTCCAGGTCGGCCGTGACCGCACTCGCCAGCAGGACGAGCCCGAAGCCCAGCCGGTACTTCTCGGTCGAGGCGTCCTGCTCGACGAGCCCCCGGTTGCGCAGCGTGGTGAGCAGCCGGTAGGCCGTGGATTTGTGGATGCCAAGCCTCTCGGCGACCTCGGTCACACCCGACCACCCGTTGCCGGAGAGGAACTCCATCACCGAGACGGCCCGGTCGACCGACTGCACGGTCGCACCCCTACGGTTCGCGGTGTCCATAAGTAAGGTGTATTCTACATTCCTGCGTGGCCCGTCGCCGCGCGTGGTGAGTGTTGGAAAGGCGGAGGATGGCTGGAGAGTTCAGGCTGCCGGGCTCGACGTACCAGGGGATAGCGAGCATCATAATCGCTTACGGCGCACGTGAGGAGGCGGGCCCCGCCGACGTGCGCAAGCTCGACTCGGCCCACCCGGCGAGCGCCAGCCGCAACAACGCCTTCCTCGCCTCCATCGGCATCCTCGAGGGGGAGAAGGAGCGCACCATAACCCCGCAGGGCCGCGAGCTCGCGCTCGCCCTCGCTCGCAGGGACCGGGAGGGCATCCGGCGCAACTGGCGCAGGGTCGTCTCGGGCAGCGAGTTCTTGCAGAACATCGTCTCCGCGGTCACCATCCGGCAGGGGATGTCGCGGCCGGACCTCCGCGCCTACATCGCGCAGGCGGCCAAGCAGCCGCGGAACAAGCCGGTGATGACCGGGGCGGACGCGGTGATAGACATCCTGCGCGCCGCCGGGCTGCTGCGCGAGGAGGACGGCCGGGTGGTGGCGAGCTACGGGGGCGAGGAGGAGCCGGAGGTCCGGGAGCTGGAGGCGGCCGAGGTGAGCCTGGCGGCTCCCGCACCGGCCGGGATCAGCATCCACCTGCACATAAGGTGCGAGGCGGACGAGCTCGAAGACCTCGCCCCCCGCCTGAGGCGGCTGCTGCGCGAGCTCTCCGGGCTCGACCGGGGGATCTGACACCCGTTTTCTTTGCGGTCACGGTCTTCCTCCGGGTATGACTGGAGGATCTGAGAGCTGGGAGGTTTTTATGGCACACCTTACGGGTAGGCTGCCGCGGCGTATCGAGCGGCTGTCCGAGCTCGCGTACAACCTGTTCTGGAGCTGGCACCCGGAGGCGCAGAGGCTCTTCGAGCGGCTCGACCCCGGGCTGTGGGAGCGATGCGAGCACAACCCCGTCAGGCTGCTGCTCGAGACGGAGAACCTCCCGGGTGCGGCCGATGATGCGGGGTTCGTGGACCTCTACCACGGGGTCATGCGTGCCTTCGACGACTACATGAGGCGGCGTGACACCTGGATGGGACGCATCTACCCGGACTTCCGCGCCCCGGTGGCGTACTTCTCCGCAGAGTTCGGGCTGCACGAGTCGCTGCCGATCTATTCCGGCGGGCTCGGCGTGCTCGCCGGGGACCACGTCAAGAGCGCCTCCGACCTGGGGGTGCCGCTCGTGGGCGTCGGGATCCTCTACGCCCAGGGCTACTTCCGCCAGCGGATCGAGGGCGGCGTCCAGCGGGAGGTCTACGAGCCGTTCGACCCGCGCTCCCGGCCCATCCTACCGGCGCACGATCCCGACGGCGGGGAGGTGGTCGTCGGGGTTTCGATGCCGGGACGCACGCTCTACCTGAAGGTCTGGGAGGTTCGCGTCGGGATCTGCCGCGTGCTGCTGCTCGACGCGGACATCCCGCAGAACTCCGTGGAGGACCGCACGCTCACCGCCCGGCTCTACGGGGGTGACGCCCGCACGAGGATCGCCCAGGAGATCATACTCGGCGTGGGTGGGGTGCGGGCGCTGCGCGCCGTCGGGGAGCGCCCGGCCGTCTTCCACATGAACGAGGGGCACGCCGCCTTCCTCTCCCTGGAGAGGGTGCGGGAGCTTGTCGCGGCCGGGACGTCCTTCAAGGAGGCCGTGCGCCGGGTCGCCGCGAGCACCGTCTTCACCACCCACACCCCCGTCCCGGCCGGGCACGACGCCTTCTCGCCGGGGCTCTTCTGGGAGTTCATGCAGGGGTGGCCGGAGGCTCTCGGGACGACGCCGGAGGGGCTCTGGGCGCTCGGCCGCAGAGACGAGGAGTGGGGCGAGACGTTCAACATGACCGTGCTCGCCATGCGCCTCTCCGGCGGACGCAACGCGGTCTCCGCGATCCACCGGAAGGTCACCGAGGACATGTGGGGTGACCTCTTGCGCGAGATCGGCGGGCGGATCGACCACATCACCAACGGGATCCACACCTGGAGCTGGCTCTCGCCGGAGATGGCCGAGCTCTTCGACGAATATGCCTCCGGGAGGGCCTGGCGGGAGGCGGTGGACGACGCGGGGGCCTGGTCCTTCGTCGAGGAGATCCCGGCCTCGGAGCTCTGGGAGACGCACCGGAGGGTGAAGAAACGCGCTCTCTCCTTCGCCTCCCGGAGGATCGGGGCCGGGAGTCCCGGCCTCGACCCCGGGGCGCTCACCATCGGATTCGCCCGCCGATTCGCCACCTACAAGCGGGCGACGCTGCTCCTGCAAGACCCGGAGAGGCTGCGCGCCATCTGCGGCGAGGGTCGGGTTCAGTTTGTCTTCGCAGGCAAGGCCCACCCGGCGGACACCCCGGCGAAGGGCTTCATCCGCGAACTCTGCCGGGCCGCGGAGGAGGAGCTGTCGGGGGTGCTCTTCGTGCTGGAGGACTACGACATGAACTTGGCGCGTCACCTGGTGCAGGGGGTCGACGTGTGGCTCAACAACCCCCGCCCTCCGCTTGAGGCGAGCGGCACCTCGGGGCAGAAGGCGGCCCTCAACGGCGCCCCCAACCTGAGCGTGCTCGACGGCTGGTGGCCGGAGGCCTACGACGGCACGAACGGCTGGGCCGTCGGGGGGGAGGGAACCAGCCTTTCACAGGAGGAGCAGGACGCGGCCGACGCCGATGCGCTCTACCGCATCCTGGAAGAGGCGGTCGTGCCCCTCTATCACGGTGCCGGTCCATCCGGGGTTCCGGAGGGCTGGGTGGGGGTGATGAGGCGGGCCGTTGTTACGGTGGCCCCGGCCTTTTCGACCCAGCGGATGGTGCGCGACTACGTGCACCGGCTCTACGTGCCGCACGCCTCCAGCGAAGGCTTCAGCTAGGAGGAGGCCTTCCGCCGGGAGAATTCTACCCTCGGGATCTTCTCCTGCCCGAACTCGTGCACCCTCTCCGGGCCGAGCCTCTCGAGCTCTGCGAGGCACCCCCGGCAGCGGCGCACGAGCCCCGAGACGTCTATCCCGAGCACCTCGGGCTCGAAATCCTCGAGCCTCCTTATGCCGCCGCGCAGCAACGAGACGGCACCGGACCAGTTGCCGTTCTGCTGGTGGTAGAAACCCACCCCGACCTGGAGGATGCCCTGGTAGAGGTAGCGTATCTGGCCGCTCTCCGCCCTCCAGGCGTCCTCCAGGTGCTCGTGGGCTTCGAAGAAGGCGCCCCGGTTGAACTCCTCTATCCCCCTCAGGACCTCCTCCGGGAGATCCGGGAGGGGATGGCCGTCATCCGCAGCCGCAGCCGCAGCCACCGCCGCAGCAGCCGCCACCGCTGCTCGGGCTCGGGGAGGAGGACGGAGCGGAGGCGCCGGTGGTCATGGAGGCGAAGCTGGCCGTGATCACCCGCTCCGAGGAGTCGGAGCCGCACTCCGGGCAGCGGGCGGGCTCGTCGGCCTGGCTCATCGGCCGCATGAGGTCGAAGTGCTCCTCGCACTCGGCGCATCTGTATTCGTAGAGTGCCATCCTCTCCACCTCTTTACGTTGGCGTTTGGATCCTCCGGTCGTTATTGTACCCTGCGAGTGTCGGTACCGTGATGCCAGGGAGAGACCGATGGGAAGAGAGGACGAGTTTCTGCTGGAGCACCCGCTGGTGCGGGACTTCGTCGGGAGGGTGCGGGAGGATATCGTGCGTTCGGCATCACCGGAAGATGCCATCGAGCGGATGAGGCCGGCCTTTGCGGAGCTTCTGGCCGCGGAGGGGTGGCTGCCGGAGGAGTTCTGCTCCGCCGCTGCGGAGAGCGGGATGGGAGGGGGTATCGGGCAGTGGCTGATCTTCCGCTCGGCGGCGAGGGATCTCTGCCTGTTCTCGCTCGTGGTGCCGCCCGGGTCGAGCACGCCGGTGCACGACCATCTCTCGTGGGGGCTCGTCGGGCTCTACGCCGGGGAGCAGGAGGAGGTCGTCTACGCCAGGAAGGAAGAGGGGCGTCCCGTGGGGGAACGTGAAGAGCTCGAGGTCGTGCTACGGAGGAGGTTGCGCCCGGGGGACTTCTACCCGCTGCTCCCGCCGCGGGACGACATCCACGGCGTGCGCACCGTCTCCGAGGTGCCCTCGGTCTCCATCCACCTGCTCGCGGCCGATACCGGGTGCGTCTGGCGCCACTCCTACGACCCAGAGACCGGCGCGGTCTCACCGTTCCGCTCGGGGTACGTCAACCGCCCCTGCGAGGAGGATGCTCCTCCGGAGGGTGGAGTTTCCTGAAGAAGAGGTAGTAGAGCGCGGCGTTCACGGCCTGCAATCCGGCGGCGAGCTCGAGCGGCATATCCAGCGAGACGCTCTGCATCAGGTACCCGGCGAAGGCCGGGCTGCTCGACGAGGCGACCTGGGAGGGGAGGTTGCCGAGCCCCGCGGCCCGGGAGCGCTCTCCGGGCGACATCACGCCCATGAGGTAGGACTGCCGCACCGGGATCGAGAGGGTGTTGGCGACCATGCGCAGCAGGTAGAGCGCCCCGGCGAGCGCGAAGGTCGGCATCAGGGCGGTGGCCGCGAGCAGCACCACAGAGCAGGCGCGGGTGGCGACCACCGCCCGCACCGCCCCGAGCCTGCGCGAGAGCCGCCCGGCGAAGAGGTAGGGGATCGCAGAGACCAGGTTTATCGCGAAAAAGAGGCTCCCAATCTCCCCGGCCCCCACCCCGTAGCGCCGGTGCATCCAGTAGGCGACGAAGGATCCGAGCATCCCGACCGCGAGGCCGTTGACCGCGTTGGTGGTCATGAACCTGGCTATCAGCCGGCGGCCTTCCGGGGAGAGGCGGACCGTGGAGCCGCCTTTCTTGCGTGATGGCTTCGGCCGTTTCTCAAGTATCGGCAGGACGACGAGCGCCATCGCGCACCCGATGACGGCGGTGAGCAGGAAGAGAATGCGGTAGCCGTCCAGGGTGGAGAGCCCGGCGCGGGCGAGCGCCCCCGGCACGAGCGTGAGCAGCGAGCCCGCCGCCCCGCAGAGCACCCCGACCGAGGAGAGCAGCCCGAAGGTCCCCGTTCGCTCCTCGTCGCGCACCGAGGCGGCGACGAGCGGCTGCTCGGCCGGGTAGTAGGGGCCGAAGGAGCCGCCGCTGCCCGCGCCGCCACCGCGCCCGAAGGTGCCGACGGCGGCTGCGACCAGGAGCACGACGTAGCTGCTCGAGAGGGCGAAGACGAGGCCGCCCGCGGCCATCAGGAGCGAGATCGCGACGAGCAGCGCCTTGCGTCCGAAGCGGTCGGAGAGGAAGCCGACGGCGGCGGTGAGGATGGCGCTCGTCACCGCCGAGGCCGTGAACACGAGCCCGATTCTGGTCGCCCCGTACCCGAGGCGGGCGAAGTACAGCGGCACGACGACCGAGAGGTACCCCTGCGCGAGGCTCCTCAGGCCGCGTCCGGCCAGGAGCAGCCTGAGGTTGCGGTTTTCGTAGAGCCGGTATAGCGCGTCCCTCCAGAGAGAGATCCTGCGCTCCGTGGCTAGACCTTCTTCAGATAAGCCCGGCCGGAGAAGAGAACCAGCACGCTCGCCGCGGTCGCCACCGCGCCGACGAAGAACGGGACGCCGGGGTAGAACCACTCCGCGAGCTTGCCGGCGAGGAACGGGGCGATCGCCCCGCCGACGAACCTGACGAAACTGTAGGCCGCCGAGGCCACCGGCCGCTCGACCGGCGAGGCCTGCATCACGGCGGTGGTGATCATGGTGTTGTTGATCCCGAGGAAGGCACCCCCGAGGATGACGGCCGCGATCAGGACCGGCCGCGAGGAGACCCCGAGGCCCATCGTCAGCAGGTCGAGCGCGATGAGCGCGAGCATCGCGTACATCGTCGGAAGGGTTCCGAAGCGGGCCTGTATCCTTGGGGCGGCGAAGACCGAGGTTATCGCGAGCAAGACGCCCCACCCGAAGAAGATCAGGCCGAGGGCGTGTGCGCCGAGGTGCAGCGGGAAGGGGGTGTAGGCGAGCATCGTGAAGAACCCGAAGTTGTAGCAGAGGGCTGTGAGACCGAGCGTGAGGAGCCCCCGGTGTCCGAGCGCCCGGAACGGGTCGGCGAGGGAGCTTCTGTGCTCCGGTTTCTCCAGGCGCGGCAACATGAAGAAGAGCCCGGCGAACCCGACGAGCATGAGCGCGGCGACCCCGAAGAAGGGGCCGCGCCAGCTTATCCCACCCAGGGCCCCGCCGAGCAGGGGCCCCACCGAGATCCCCAGCCCCAGCGCGGCCTCGTAGAGGATGACGGCCCGCTCGGTGCCCGCGTTCGAGAGCTGCACGATGACCGCGAGCGCGGTGGCGATGAACAGGGCGTTGCCGAGCCCCCAACCGGCCCGGAAGAGCACAATGCCCGCGACCCCGCTCGAGGCGCCGGCGAGCGCGCTGAACAGGACTATGAGCCCGAGCCCGGAGAGAAGGGTCGTCTTGTAACCGAGCCGGCTGGAGACGGCGCCGGTCACGACCATGGTGACGCCGGTAACCAGAAAGTAGCTGGTGAAGAGCAGCTCCACCTGCGGGGGTGTGGCGTGGAGCTGCGTGGCTATCGCCGGGAGGATCGGGTCGACGAGACCGAGCCCCATGAACGCGACCACGCACGCGAAGGCCACGGCCCAGACGGCCTTGGGCTGCTTCAGGATGCTCTCCTGGGGTTCCTCTTCCAGCTTCCCCTCCTTCTCAGCCATCATCCTCCTGGTCTCCCTTCCCCCGGAAGGCGGAGAACACCGCGCCCACGATGCTCGCGACGGCCCCCACCAGCAGCGCCTCGTGGAAGCCGCTTATGAACGGGGCGGCCTGCGCCGCGGTCATCCCGTGGCCCACGGTGCCGGAGAAGACCTTGAACATCTGCTCCCGGGGCATCGAGCTCGTGATGATCGAGAGCGCCAGGGCTATCGAGAGCATCCCCCCGATGTTGGTCAGAAACGTGCGGGTGCCGCTCGCTATCCCCCGCTGCCCGGGCTCCACGGAGTTCATGATCGCTCGGGTGTTGGGCGAGTTGAAGATCCCGCTGCCGACCCCCACGATCACCATCAAGAGCGCTATCTCCCAGTAGGGGGTCTCAGCCCCGATGAGGGTGCCCATCCCGATGAGGCCGATGGCGGTGACGACCATCCCGATGGTGCTCACCACCCTCGCGTGCGCCCGGTCGGCGAACCATCCGGAGATGGGGGCCACGACGAACATCACGCCGGCGAGCGGGATGAGCAGTATCCCGGCCATCAGGTGGTCGTAGCCGTCCACCCCGATGAAGTAGAAGACGAACATGAACATGACCGCAAAGCGCGCCACCGAGTTCAGCAGAGCGCTCACGTTGCCGAAGGCGAACGTGCGGCTCCTGAAGAGCGAGAGCCTGAGAAGCGGCTCTTTCACCCGCGATTCTATGAACAGGAAGGCGGGCAGGAAGATCGCCGCGGCCACAAACCCTCCGACCACCTCCGGCGCGCTCCAGCCTTTTATCCCCCCCTGCGTCAGCCCCACGAGGAGCCCGAGGATGCCGATCAGGAACGCCGCGTTGCCGGGGATGTCCAGGTGCTGGCCCTTTTTAAGCGTGACGAGCTCGCGCAGGTTCACCGCGGCCCAGATGGTCCCGATGACCCCGAGCGGCACGTTGAACCAGAAAACCCAGTGCCAGGAGATGGAGGTCATGATCCCACCCACCACGACACCGAGCGTGGAGCCGGCGGCGGCCATCATCATGTTTATCCCGAGCGCCTGCCCGAGCTGGCGCCGGGGGAAGGCGTCGGTGACTATCACGCTGGAGTTGGCCATCATGAATGCACCTGCGGCGCCCATCACCGTGCGCGCCGCGATGAGCTCTCCAGCGTTGGTCGCGAACCCCGCGAGCAGGCTCACCACGGTGAAGAGCGCGAAGCCCCCGACATACAACCGCTTCCTCCCGACCATGTCCGCGATTCTCCCCGCCACGATCGTGAGGATCGTCTGCGCCAGCAGGTAGCTCAGGAGCACCCACACCAGCGCGAAGAGCCCCGTGTGGAGCTCCCTCAGAAGCGTCGGGAGCGCGACGATCAGCGAGGCGCCGTTGATGGAGGCGAGCAGCGCCCCCAGGCTCGTGCACGAGAGCGCACTCCACTTGTACTCCAGCCCAAAACGCTTTCTGCGCCTCTCCGCGCCCGAACCTTCCCGCTCACGGCGCAGAACGTGCGCCCTCTCTCTCCTCTTGCGCGCTGCTCTCTCCAAAATCCGCCTCCTCTTAAGAACCTTGTACAACCCCGTGTTTCAAATTGTTACTTAATATAGTACAACTATACGTGCACGTACAGGTGTTGAGACAAAAAATTATTCGAACGCGGGGTTAGAATTTACGAGGCTCAGACGTGTCGGGCGACGGAAAGGCTTCGAACAGATGGACGCCTCGAAGGAGCTACTCCAGGTAGGGGAGGTTGCGGTGCGGCTCGGGGTGAGTCCTCGGACGATCAAGTACTACGAGGAGCTTGGTCTGGTCTCTCCTGAGAGGCGTTCGCCGGGCGGGTTCAGGCTCTACGGGGAGCAGGAGATACGACGGCTGGAGCGCGTCCTGCGGCTCAAGGACATGGGATATTCCCTGGCTGCCATCCGGGAGATAATCGCCGTTCGCGATGCGGCGAAGGAGGCCACCAAGAGCGCCGTGCTCTCGGAGGCCAAGGAGCGCCTCGAGCAGCAGGAGCGCGAGGTAGCCGAGAGGATACGCAAGATGCGCGAGGACCTCAGGCGGGCGGAGACGCTGCGCCGCGAACTGCAACGGGACATCCGGCTCTGCGAGCAGCGTCTCGAGGAGATCTCCGACCAAAGTACCGGGTGAGCCCCTTCACAGGGTGTACATGGACCCGTACGTACGGGTCGGTTAAGATATATTCAGATATTTGAAGACGAGAAGGTACCGGTCTGCCTTTGTTCTGAGAGAAAGGAGGATCACGGAAGAAGAGATCTGGTTCGAGGACGAAGTTTTCAGTGAGGATGGGACGGACGGGTTCCATCCGGGGCGCGACTACTTTCGATCTGCACCCTCTTCCGGCGTACGTGGCGGGCTCAGAGGCCGCGCGGGGCACGGGAGGGGGTATTGATGTTCTCTATCGTCGGGAGGAAGAGGGGTAGGGTTCCGGAGGGGGTTTCGTTCGCGGTACTGCTCGTCTCGCAGTTCATCGCGACGACGGGTTTCACCTTCGTGATGCCCTTCATGCCGATATACGTCAGGCAGCTCGGCGTGGGAAGTGTGGGGAGCGCGGCGGCGTGGGCCGGGTTCATCAACGGGGCTTCGGGGATCACGATGGCGCTGGTGGCGCCGCTGTGGGGGAGGCTCGCGGACAGGATCGGGCGCAAAGCCATGCTTCTTCGGGCGACGTTCGCCGGGGCTGTCGTGATCTGCCTGATGGGTTTCGTAACGAGCCCGTGGCAGCTTCTGTTCCTGCGGCTGTTGCAGGGGACGCTCACCGGGACGACGCCCGCGGCGACGGCGCTGGTGGGGTCGAACTCACCCTCGGAGAAGGTTGGGGCGCGGCTCGGGCAGCTTCAGATGGTCGTGTTTCTGGCCGGGGGGGCCGGGCCGGGCTTGGGCGGGCTCTTCGCCGAGGTTGCGGGCGTGCGCAACTCCTTCTTCATAACCTCGGTGCTCCTGGCCGTCTCCGGCGCCATGATCCTCTTCGGCGTGGTCGAGGAGAGGAAGGCCGCGGTCGCCGGGGAGGGTGAGGCGGTAGAGGAGAGGGAGGAGAAGGGGTCCCTCCCCTACAGGAAGCTGCTTCCCGCGATGCTCGCGCTGTTCGTTGCGCAGGCCACAATAGCCAGCGTCGCGGTGGTGCTGCCCGGTTTCCTGGAGAAGATGTCCGTCGCCGTCTCGCACCTCTCGGGGGAGACCGGATGGATCATCGGGTCGAGTGCGCTGGCCGCCTCGCTCGGGTCCGTGCTCGCCGGGAGGCTCACGCCCAGGGTGGGAACGTGGCCGGTGGTGGCGGGTTCGCTGCTCGCGGCGGGTCTGTTCACCCTGCCTCAGGTCTGGGCTGGCGGGGTGGCCGAGCTGTGGGCGCTCAGGGTGCTGACGAGCTTCTTCCTCGGCGGCATCATCCCGGCCGCGAACCTCGCGGTGCGCGACGCCGCACCGGCGGGGAGGAGGGCCACCGCCTTCGGGTTCGCCTCATCCGCCGTCTCGCTCGGGTTCTCCGCCGGGCCGGTGGGGGCGGGGCTCATCGCCTCCGCGCTCGGTTTCGGGGATGCGTTCCTGCTTCCCGGGGTGATGATGCTCGCTCTCGGTCTGGTGCTCTCGGCCATGCAGGGATCATCGGGGCTCTTCGGCGGCCACTACCACCGGAAGGGGTGGGGGCCGAAGTCCGCCTCGTAGTAGAAGACGGACGCCCGTCCCGGGGGGGCGACCTCGTCGAGTCGGGCGCGGTCTGAGTCGGTTATCTCCACGTCCAGCGCGCCCAGGTTGTCCTCGAACTGCTCCATCGTGCGGGGACCGATGATCGGGCTGGTTATCCCGGGCTGGTCCTTGCACCAGGCGAGCGCGAGCTGCCCCGGCGTGCAGCCCTTCTCCTTCGCCAGCGCCTCGACGACCTCCAGCACCCGCCAGGCCTCCTCGACGAAGTGGTTGCGCCCGAGGCGGCGCGGCTCGAGGCCGTAGCGTGAGTCTTGAGGGGCCTCCTGCTCCCGGCGGTACTTGCCGGTCAGGAATCCTCCCGCGAGGGGGGACCAGGGGATGAGCGCGACGCCGTAGGTCTGTGCCATCGGGACGAGCTCGCGCTCGATGCGCCGGTCGAGCAGGTGGTAGGGCGGCTGCTCGGTGACGAAGCGGTTCAGCCCGAGTTCCTTTGCGGCCCACAGTGATTCGACTATCTGCCAGGCGGCGAAGGTGCTCGTGCCCGCGTAGAGGACCTTGCCCGCGTGGATCAGATCGTCCAGCGCCCGCAGGGTCTCGTCTATTGGGACCCTGGAGTCGGGGCGGTGGATCTGGTAGAGGTCTATGTGGTCGGTCTGGAGGCGCTTCAGTGAGGCCTCGCACTGCTCGATGATGTGGCGGCGGTGGTTGCCGGCGGCGTTGGGGTCATCGTCGTCCATCCGGCCGTGCACCTTGGTCGCGAGGAAGACCCTCTCGCGCTTGCCGTCGCGCCCCAGCGCCTTGCCGACGACCTCCTCGCTCCTTCCGCGGCTGTAGACGTTCGCGGTGTCGAGGAAGTTTATCCCGGCGTCGAGCGCCCGGTCGATGATCTCGATCGAATCCTTCTCGCCGGTGCGCCCGCCGAACATCATGCACCCCAGGCACAGCTCGCTCACCTGCACCCCGGTGCGTCCCAGGCTTCTGTACTGCATCTTCCTCCTCTACAGGTCGTAGATCTCAGCGTACTTGCCGCGCAGGTACTCCAGGTATGGTGCGGTCGTTATCCCGGAGCCGGTGGCCCGCTCGAGGATCTCCTCCGAGGTGTACCTGCTACCGTGGCGGTAGACGTTCTCCTTCAGCCAGCCGTGGAGCGTCGAGAAATCACCGCGGGAGATCTCCTCGGGAACCTCCGGATGTGCTTCGAGCGCGGCGGCGTAGAGCTGGGCGCTCATGATGTTGCCCAAGGAGTAGCCCTGGAACTGCCCGCCGACGATGCCGTCGTACCAGTGGGCGTCCTGCAACACCCCGTCGCGGTCGTCCGGCGGCTCGATGCCGAGATCTTGCTTCATCCTCTCCCGCCACGCCTCCGGGAGGTCGCGGACCTCGAGGTCCCCTTCGAGCATCGCGACCTCGAAGTCGAAGCGCAGGATCACGTGCAGGTCGTAGGTGACCTCGTCGGCGTCGGTGCGGATCAGGGAACGCTCGACCTTGTTTATAGCCCGGTGGAACTCCTCGAGCGAGACCCCATCGAAGTGGCCCGGGAACCTCTCTTTGAGCCTCGGCAGGAAGTGTTCCCAACACTCGCGGCTCCTCCCGACGACGTTCTCCCACAGCCGCGACTGGCTCTCGTGCAGCCCGGCGGAGGCTCCCCGGTCGAGCGGGGTCCACGCCAGGTTCGGGTCTATCCCCTGCTCGTACATCCCGTGCCCCGCCTCGTGCAGCGTCGAGAAGAGCGGGTCCCTGAGATCCCCCGGCCTGATGCGGGTCGTGATCCTCACATCCTGCGGCGTGGAGACCTTGACCGCGAACGGGTGCGCCGTGAGATCCTGCCTGCCGCGCGAGAAGTCGTACCCGAAGTGGGAGACCATCTCTGCTGCGAAGGCGAGTTGCTCGTGTGCAGGAAGCTCTTTGAGCAGGCACGAATCGTCTACCGGCGGCTTCTCCGTTATCTCCGCGACGAGCGGCACCAGGGCTTCCCTGAGCTCCGAGAAGAGCTTTCGCACCCTCTTCGTGTTCATCCCGTAGTCCGACTCGGCGATGAGCGGGTCGGCGATGTGCTCGTGCTCGTAGAAGCCGGCGAGCTCCCGCCCCAGCTCGAGCGAGCGCTCCAGGTATGGTGCGACCGCCGCGAAGTCGTTCTCCGGCCTCGCCCTGCGCCACACCGCGTAGGATTCCGAGGTGTGTCGGGCGAGCCGGGCGACGAACTCCGCCGGTTTTCTGGTCTCCCGCTCGTAGAGCCTCTTCGTCACCCGGATCAGGGCCGCCTCGTCCGAGTCGTAGGGCATCTCTTTTGCCGCGGGCGCGAGCGCCTCCAGAAGCTCCCCGACCTCCTCCGAGGTGAACCTTTCGTGGGCGAGCCTCCCGAGCGTGGCGAGTTGCTCCCCGCGTCCGGCGGCACCGCCTGGGGGCATCTTGGTCGCCTGATCCCACCACAGGAGCGCCGCTGACCTCCTCAGGACATAGACCTCGCGCAGGATCTCTCTCAGCCGACGCAGCTTCTCCTCCAACGTCCTCCTTTCCGAGACCGGAGACGACAAAACCAGTCTACTCCCGACCCGCCGCGGTTTTAAACACCCGCGGCGGTGGTATCAGCGTACCGGGAACCAGCTCGAGGGAGGCTTGCTTTGATGAGCGTGAGGGTGAAGAGGGTCTACGAGGATGTGGAGGAAGGAGAAGGGCAGAGGGTTTTCGTCGAGAGGCTCTGGCCCCGCGGCATCCCCAGGCAGGACGAACGGGTCGGGTACTGGCTGAAAGAGATCGCGCCGACCAACGAGCTGCGAAGATGGTTTCACGAAACCGGAGACTTCGCAAACTTCTCGAAGAAGTACCGGAGAGAGCTCTCAGAGCGTGAAGAGAGCCGGCAGGCGCTGGATGAACTGCGCAGCCTGCTCTCCGAGCACGGGACCATCACCCTCGTCTACGCCAGCAGAGACGAAGAGCACAACAGCGCCGTCGTCCTCAAGCGAGTACTCGATGAGGGACGGTGAACGAGAAGGACGTGTAGAATATCCGGGCACACGGGCCCGTAGCTCAGTCGGGAGAGCACCGCCTTTGCACGGCGGGGGTCAGGGGTTCGAATCCCCTCGGGTCCACTGCGAAATACCCCGTTTTGCAGGAACGACGCGAAGCCGCGGGGAAAATTTCATTGAGATGTCGAAGGGCATTTACTGCAACCGTACTGCAATGCGGCGGTGATACTCGTCGAAAGCGAACCGTATTCTTCTGGAAGACCATCACGACCACAAGTTTTGACTGTGATATCGGGAGGAGTGAAAACGGATAGAGGATTTCTGCTATGGGCGTTCCGCCTCCCGGAGCGGAGCGCTTGACCTTTGCGGGCTTATGGATCTTCCCGGCACCGAGCGCGGTGGGACTCCACGCGCTCCCGGATATCCGGATCTGGAAATACCTTTACGCCGAACTTGCCTATACGGCCGCGCCACGGCACTCAGGCTCGCCGCAGACGGCATGCTCGTGGTGGCGAACGACATGAAACCCTCCGAAGAACTTGACCGGATCGTCGAAGAGTGCGGTGGGATCCCCGCGATCGCGGACGTATCGGATCCACACGCTGTAGAAGAGATGGTCTCCCGGATCGAGGCTGAGGCAGGGCCCTTG
>NZ_JAQKGV010000018.1 GCF_028617075.1 Rubrobacter calidifluminis
GAGCGAAAGCCCCAAAGCTCATAGACAGGAAGACCATAAGCCAGATGAGGAGAGGCTCTGTGGTGGTAGACGTAGCCATAGACCAGGGAGGGTGCTTTGAGAGCAGCCGCCCCACCACCCACACCCATCCCACCTACGAAGAAGAAGGCGTAATCCACTACTGCGTCTCCAACATCCCGGGAGCTGTAGCGAGGACCTCCACGCTGGCACTCACGAGCGCCACGCTGCCCTATGTGGTTGAGATAGCCAAAAGTGGGAGCATAGAGAGAGCGGCAAAAGAAGACGAAGCCTTGAGGAGAGGGCTTGCCACCACAGCAGGTCATCTCACCTCAGAGCCTGTAGCGCAGGCGCACTCCCTTGCCTACACCCCTCCGGAGGAGGTGCTCCTCTGAGGGCGGGAGCGCAGGGCCAGGTAGAAGTCCACGCGGCTCTCCATCGTGGAGAGGTCTCTTCCGGTCAGTTCCTCGCAGCGGGAGAGACGGTGGCGCAGGGTGTTGACGTGGATGTGGAGGTTGCGGGCCGTCTCCTCCCACCGGCCTCCGGAGAGGATGAAGGCTTCGAGCGTCTCGAGCAGCCGGGTGTTCCGCCTGGCGTCGTACTCCACGATGGGGCCGAGGAGTGCGTTGCGGAATGCGGCGAGTACGTCCTGGTCCTGCAGGGCGAGCAGCAGGGCCTGTGACTCGACCCGGTCGTGCACGACATATCCCTTCCCGGGCTCCCTGCGGGCGAGCTCCGCGGCCTGGCGCGCCTGGATCAGACTGCGCCTGAGCTCGTCCACCCCTCCGGCAGGACTTCCCACCCCGACGGCGCGTCCGGAACCGAGTGCCTGTACCGCCGCGTCTCCGAGCCTCTCCAGGTCGGGTCTCCCTCCCGCGGGCTGGAAGATGGCAGTTACGTCTCCCTGCCAGACGGCGACGACCGCCTCTCCCCCCAGGGCGGTTAGCACCCGCTGTACCCGGCCGGCGTCGTCCTCCGGAGTGCCGCTCCTGACCACGAGGCCCACGAGCGTACCTTCCGGGTCGAGCCCGTAGGCCCTGAGCCGCCCGGCGGCGAACCGGGTGCGGCCTGTGAGCACCCCCTCGACCAATTCGGCGGCGAGCCTCCTCTCGGCCTGCCGGAGCTCCTGCTCGTGGGCCAGGACGAATTCCAGGAGGGGTATGGCCTGATCGATCGCGGCTCGCTGCCGGGGGCCGAGCTCTCGCGGCGGAATGCCAACGAGGAGCCTTGCTACCAGGTGCTCCCCGTGAACCACTGGGAACCTTGTTCCATCCTCTGGCATGCCATTTCCGGTCTTCTCGCCGCGTCTCTCCAGCCGAACCCATACGCCGAGCTCCTCCCCGAGTGTTTTCAACACGCCGCGTACACCACCGGGAAGAGATGAGATGGATCTTATGAGCCGCTCGTTGTACGCCAGGCTTCGCCTGAGCTCTTCCTCCCGCCTGCGTTGCAGATACTCGAAGAACCGTCGTTCGATCGCAATGAAAGGCGTATTCGTCGGTACCGAGATGAGCGGCAGATCCACTCTTCGACACGCCGCCACCACCTCCTCCGGCACCCGTTCGTCCTCTGCCAGAAGCCCCCACCCGAGAGCCGCCACTCCGCTGTGTCGCAACGCCCCGACGAACCGCTCTACCTCCCCTCCGCGTTCCCTCCATACACCGGCGCTCAGGATGAACTCCCCGCCTTCTAAGTAGGGCGCAGGGTCGATCAGCTCGGTCACGTGCACCCACCTCACTGTTCGCCTGAGATCACCACCCACCACGACCTCCAGTGAAAGCGAGCTGTCATCGACGAAATCTCGCAGCGTCATGTCCCCTTTCATGGCCGTGATTGTAGGTTCATACGACGTTTCGCGGAAGGTTATGTAGATAAGTACATTTTGTTTCTATTTGTTGCCCATTAAACTGCCGGGACGGGATGTCTTCAGGAGTGTGGAGGAAATGAGCCGAGAAGGAGAAATGCAGAAGAGGAGAGGGCTTGGCCAGTCCATAGAGCGCCGCTCCATTGATTACGTGCCCCACGATGAGCGACACGGCAAGGTATGGCATCAGGGGCCGTTCTGGTTTCTGGGCAATTTCCAGTTCTTCACGATCACCATAGGCTTCATAGGACCGAGTCTCGGTCTATCAATGTGGTGGACTGTACTTGCCGGGACGCTCGGAATACTCTTCGGTACACTTTTTATGGCATTTCACGCCATCCAGGGAGCACAGCTTGGGTTGCCACAGATGGTACAGAGCCGTGCCCAGTTCGGGTACCGCGGGGTGATCCTGCCACTTTTCGCGACTTTCTTCACCTACGTCGCTTTCAACGTGGTGGATAGCGTTTTGATCTCCAGTGGTCTTGGGGGGCTCTTCGGTTGGGATAGGGCCGTTGTGATGCTGGTGATCTCGGCCGTAGCAGCGCTGATCGCGATCTACGGGCACGACTGGGTTCATCTGGTTTTCAGGACGCTTTTCTGGATATCTCTGCCTTTGTATGCCATTCTAACCCTGGCTGTTTTTCTCGGTGATGCCGGAGGCACCGGCCCGGGTTCGGGAGACTTCAACATCGTGGCCTTTATGGCTCAGTTTACGGCGAGTGCTTCTTACAACATAACTTATGCGCCTTACGTATCCGATTACTCCCGGTACCTGCCACACGATACGAAGCCACGTGCGATTATCACATCGGTGTTTTTAGGAGCTTCCGGTTCTGCGGTCTGGCTCATCGCGCTCGGGGCTTGGCTGGCGACCCGGTTACACGCGACAGACGCACTGGTCTCTTTGCACAATGCGGGAGAGAACGTCTTCGGTGGTCTGGGTACACTGCTGGCCTTCGCGTCCGTCGCAGTCCTGGTTGCGACCATGGGTATGAACGCCTACGGTGGCATGCTCACGACGGTTACAGCCGTCGATGCCTTCCGAAGCGTTACCCCAACCCGCAGGATACGCATAGTGACGATCCTGGTGCTCGCCATCATCTGGACCGTGGTCTCGATCGGTATCTCCGCCAGCGCCATAGATACGCTCTCCTCCACGCTGATAATAATGCTCTACCTTCTGGCTCCCTGGACCGCTGTCAACCTCGTGGACTACTTCTTCGTCCGGCATGGACATTACGCCATCACGGAGCTTTTTACCGCCAGGGGGCTCTACGGAACGTGGGGAATGCGCGGTATATGCGCTTTTCTGATCGGTTTTGCAACGAGCGTACCTTTCTTTGTCGTACCTGGAATATGGACCGGACCTTTGGGCGATGCGCTTCACGGGGTGGATATTGCCTGGCTGGTAGGCCTTACGGTATCCGGTTGCAGCTATTACCTGCTCTCTCGCTCGCTTGATGTAGAGGCGGAAGACCGGGAGGTGAAGAGAAGCCACCGCGAGTTGGAGGACCGTGACGTTCCGCCCATGGCTCAGGTTTAGAATGGGCACTGAGTATACCGGGGTCAGGGCCAGGGTGTTCGTGGAGGCCGGGGGAGCGCTCACCGACGAGGAGCTTCTCCTCAGTCCCCCGGGTGAGGGGATGGTCAGGGTGCGTGTGCGGGCCAGCGGGGTATGCCACTCTGATCTACACGTCGTCGAGGGTGAGTGGAGCGTGCCTTCTCCGCTTGTTCTCGGACATGAAGGCGCGGGGGTGGTCGAAACCATCGGTCCAGGCGTCTCCGGGCTGGAACCAGGGGATCATGTGATTCTCTCCTGGTTCTCTCCCTGCCGGCGTTGCCGGCAGTGCGCCAGGGGCAGGGTTTGGCTGTGTACCGGTACCAGTGCGCTCGAGCACCTGCTGCCCGGTGGCAGGACGGTCTTCTATCGAGACGATGGTTCGCCTGTACGCTCGTTCCTCGGGCTGGGCACCTTCGCGGAGGCCGTGGTGGTACCTGAATCGGCTGCTGTACCCGTACCGTCGGATGTTCCCTTCCCGATCGCTGCACTTATCGGTTGCTCGGTTACGACAGGGGTCGGTGCAGTCGTCAACACGGCTGGCGTCCGTCCCGGAGATGGAGCTGTGGTCATTGGTTGTGGTGGAGTCGGACAGGCGATCTTGATGGGTTTGAACCTGGTCGGTGCCGAACCTGTCGTCGCGGTGGATCTCTCCGATGAGAGACTCGCGCTCGCGAAGGAGATGGGGGCGACCCACCTGCTACGTGGGGATGACCCTGATCTGGTCGAGAAGATCAAGGACGTGAGCGGGGGTGGTGCAGATTACGCCTTCGAGGCCATAGGGCTTCCCGAGACCATCGAACTTCTCCCGTCTCTTCTGGGGCGCGGAGGGCAGGCGATAGTGGTAGGGATGACGCCGGAAGGGGCGATGGTCGGGTTCGATCCGTTCGATCTCGCGGACGGAGGTAAACGCATCGTCGGCTGCAACTATGGAAGCTGCGTCCCCTCCGTGGACTTTCCGAAGATGGCCCGTCTGTACGCATCGGGCAGGCTTCCGCTCGACAGGCTCATCGGGCGTACCATATCTCTGGATGAGCTTGATGGAGCCCTCTACGATCTTAAGCACGCCTCGGGATTGCGCTCGGTGGTGGTTTTCGATGCCGGTTGAACTTACACGTCCGCGTCCTGTCCTTCCCGGGGGGAGCAGGACTTGAGCGTCCGGGTGGCATGCTGCCAGGTGGCGCTCGCGGTCGGGGAGGCCGGGCGCAACCGCGAGGAGGTCCTGGAGGCGGCAGAGCGCGCCGCCCGCGAGGGAGCGGGGATCGTCGTCTTACCGGAGCTCTCCAACTCCGGCTACGTCTTCCACGATCTCGGCGAGGCGGTACGCCTCGGCGAGCCGCTCGACGGACCCACGGTGGGCGGGTGGATGGACCTCAGCCGCAGGAGCGGGGCCGTCGTTGTGGGCGGGCTGTGTGAGGATCGTGGCGGGCGTATCTCCAACACCGCCGTCCTTGTCGATCCTTCGGGGGAGGTGACCGTCTACCGCAAGGCGCACCTGTGGGGTGAGGAGACGCTCTTCTTCGAACCCGGCGACGAGGAGCCACCGGTGGTCGAGACGGACTTCGGCAGGGTTGGGGTCGTGATCTGCTACGATCTGGAGTTCCCCGAGTGGGTCCGGCTCGCGGCCCTCGCCGGCTGCGACATCCTGTGCGCCCCCACGAACTGGCCGCTCTACCCGCGGCCTGCAGGGGAGCGTCCAATGGAGGTCGTAGGGGTGCAGGCGAACGCCGCGACAAACCGCATCTTCATCGCCGCCTGCGACCGGACGGGCCCCGAGCGGGGCGTGCGGTGGGTCGAGGGCTCGGTGATAGCCGACCCGGACGGCTGGCCGCTCGCCGGACCGCGGGAGGGAGAGGGTATCATCAGCGCCAGCTGCGACCTCGAAGCGGCGCGCGACAAGCGCATCGGGGAGCGCAACGACGTGTTCGCCGACCGCCGCCCGGAGCTCTACGCAGGCATCCTGGAGAGAACCCGAGCAGGGAGGAGGGAGAACAGGTGACCCGTTACGAGCCGGCGGACTCCTTCGAGACGCCGCGTTTTTCGGACGTGAGGACCTTCATGCGCCTGCCCAACACGAGGGACCTCGAGAACGCCGACGCCGCGATAGTCGGGGCGCCCTTCGACACCGGGGCGACCTTCCGGGTCGGGGCCCGCTTCGGCCCGGAAGGCATACGCTCGGTCTCGCACCTGCTGCGGAGGTACAACTCTTCGCACGGGATAGACCTCTTCGATCACCTCTCGGTCATAGACTACGGCGACGTCGCGGTTGTCCCGGGCTACATAGAGGAGAGCTACCGCCTCATCGAGGAGGGACTCGCACCGATCCACCGGGCGGGCGTGATCCCCGTCGTGCTCGGGGGAGATCACTCCATAGCCCTGCCCGAGCTGCGGGCCGCGGCTGCGGTGCACGGACCGCTCGCCCTGGTGCAGTTCGACTCCCACCCGGACACCTGGGACTCCTACTTCGGGATGAAGCACACCCACGGTACCCCCTTCAAGCGTGCCGTCGAGGAGGGGCTGCTGCGTCCGGAGAGGTCGGTTCAGGTCGGGATGCGCGGCTCGCTCTACGACGCCTCCGACTGGGAGGCATCCAGGGAACTCGGCTTCGAGCTCATCACGACCGATGAGGTGCGCGAGATCGGCATCCCCGGGACCATAGAGCGCATCCGGGAGCGGGTCGGGGATGCGAAGGTCTACGTCTCTTTTGATGTGGACTTCGCCGACCCCGCCTACGCCCCCGGGACCGGGACGCCCGAGGTCGGGGGATTCACCAGCCGCGAGGTACAGGAGCTCGTGCGGGGGCTCGCCGGGTTGGATCCCGCGGGCTTCGACGTCGTCGAGGTCTACCCCGCCTACGATCCGGCCCAGATCACGGCGCTCCTCGCCGCCAACGTCGCCCACGAGTTCCTTGCCCTCGCCGCGATCGCTAAAAAATCCTCGAGGTGAGCAGATCTCTGCCCCGAGGGCTCAGTCCGGGTTGCCCTTGCCCGCGTGTGCCGGCTCGGTCTCGGAGTCGCCGGGTTCCCCTTTACAGGGCGCCTTCCTCTCCGGCATGAGCTCGTCTGCGAGCGTCACGATGAACGCCGCAGCCGGTATCGCGAGCAGTACCCCGGCCAGCCCCAGAAGTTTGCCGAAGACCAGAAACGAGACGATGACCGCCACCGGGTGCAGCCGCACTTCCCTTCCGACGATGAGCGGCTGTACCACGTGGCTGTCGAACTGGTTCAGCGCGAAGAACAGCAGGACCACGAGGATCATCTTCAGGGGGGAGATGGTCAGCGCCAGCAGCGCCGGGAGCAGGCCTCCCAGGATGGGGCCGAAATACGGGATGATCTCGAGCAGACCCGCCAGGATGCCAAGGGTGAGCGAGAGCGGTATCCCGAGCGCCCACAGCCCCACCCCTGCCCCCGTGCCGATGATTACGATCGCGAGTATCAGGCCTATCAGCCAGCCGCGAAGTCTGCCTTCGAGGTTCGAGACTATCTCGTAGAACTCGTGCCGCCTGCCATCCGGAACGAAGCGGGCTATCCCCCGAATGAGCGAGGACGGGTCGTGCGCCATGTACAGTGAGAGGACCACGACCGCTATTGTGTCGATGAGCATGTGTGTCGCTGTGCCGAGCAGAGCCGGAACGGAGCCCAGAAGCCCCATCAGGTAGCTCTGCAGGTGACTGAGGTCGCTGGAGAGGTTGGGGAAGAAGTCCAGCCGCGCGTGGAGCTGGCGTGAGAGGCCGTCCAGGGAGCTTATGTAGGAGGGCATCATCCTGGCCAGCGTTACCACCTCTCGCGCGACGTGCGGGAGCATAACCAGCCAGATGAAGACCCCCGTCGCGGCGAGCAGCCCAAGCAGGATCAGGACCGCCTCCCACGAGCGGATGCCGAACCGGCCCAGGAGCAGTACGAGAGAGCGCAGTATGAGCGCGAGGATCGCGGAGATCGCGAGCAGTTCGAGCACCGGGATGAGCTCGTAGAGGACTACCAGCGCCCCCGCGACCAGCACCGGTACCGCCAGCGGGGCGCCGCGCCTGAGCCAGCTCACCCCGTTCTCCCTTTTTGGATTTCCGGTCTCGCTCTCCGGTGGAGCCTGGCCCATTCGCCTCCGTTTCCGTCCTCGTCCGGTACAGCCGCCGTTCTCATCTCTCCCGGCGAGGTTACTAATTGTATTCCTGCCCGGTGTTTCCCTGCGGGCTTTTCAGTCGACGAAGAGCTTCGAGATGTTCGGCCTGGTGAACAGGTCCACCGTCCAGTCGAAGAGCACCTGCGCCCGGTTGAGGTTGTAGCCGAGCTCGTAAAGGTAGACTCCCTTCCAGATGAGCGCCCCGAGCAGCCCGCTCACCCGGACCCCGAGTATGTCCGTGAGGGCGCTACTCTCCCCTAGGTCGACGAGCTGCCCGAGGTGCCGGTAGCGGAACGGGGTCAGCTCTCCTCCCTTGAGCTCCGCGGCGAGGTTCAGCGCGGCCGTTCTGCCTTCTTGTTCGGCGGACTGGGCGAGCGCCGGGACGGGTGGGCCGTCGTAGTCGATCGTTACGCAGTCGCCGACCGCGTAGACGCCGGGGCGGTTCTTTACCCTCAGGTACTCATCGACGATTATCCTCCCGCGCCCATCTTTTTCGATGTCCAGTCCCTCCACGAGCGGCGGCGGCTGTATACCGGCGGCCCAGACCGTGGTGCGCGTCGGGAGCGTCCTCCCGTCGGAGAGCCTAACGTACTCCGGGGATACTTCATCGACCTTGGTGTTGTTTATGACCTCGACCCTCTGGGCGGCGAGGCGGCGCGAGGCTGCGTTGGCGAGCGAAGGGTCTATGCCCTTGAGGATCCTCTCGCCCGCGTTGACGAGTACAAGGCGCACCCGGTCGAAGTCCACGCTCGGATAGTCGTCCTTTAAGACGTCGAAGATGAGGTCGTGGGCGTCGGATATGCCTTCGACGCCGGTCGGACCTCCGCCCACGAAGACGAAGGTGAGGTGCTCCTCGGGGACCTTACCGCGCAGCCGCTCGGCTTCCTCGAAGCGGTCTATGATCCTGCCGCGCACCTCGAGCGCTTCCCTCAGGCCCTTGAGGTCTATGGCATGCTCCTTGGCCCCCTTGGTCCCGAAGAACGCCGTCTGGCTCCCCGGCGCCAGGATGAGGTGGTCGTAGTCGCACTCTCCGAACTCCGTCCTGATCTTCTTGCGCTCGAAGTCCACCCCCACGACCTCGCCCTGGAAGAACTCGCCCCCACGGGGTATGACCAGCCGCCTTAACGGGTAGGCCATGTGCCGGACCTCGACGTTGCCGGAGATGGCCGAAGGGACCATCGGCCAGAAGGTCGTGTAGTTCACCCGGTCGAGCAACAGTACACCGATCTCGTCGCTTCCGGTGAAGCTGTCTACCAGCTGTCGGAAGGCGGAGATTCCGCCGAATCCCCCGCCTACGATGACTACCCTACGCCGTGCCTCCTGATAGGGAACGCCGAGTCTCTTCCGGCCGCGATCACGCGCGTACAGGGCCGTCCCTCCGACCAGCGCCGCCGCCAGGAGCTTGTTCCTCACCGCTCTCACCTCCGTCTTCGCTTGCAACCGCTCGTTTCCAGAGAAGAGTCTACCCGTATGGTGGTGGTGCTGCTTCTGGAAGGTGTCCGCGCCCTGCTGTACACTACCAGAACGAGGGGAGCTTCCGCCGGAGGAAGCTGAGAGGGCGCCGTTCTCTTACGGTGGCGCCGACCCTTTGAACCTGATTCGGGTAATGCCGACGGAGGGACGAAAAGATGAACGGTTTCTCGCCACGCTCTTGCATCTTCCTTGATCCTGACTTGGAGTTTCTGCCGTGAGCGCCTCGTTCGACCCCCGTCCCGTGCCGCCCGGTGAGCGTACGCTCGGAGCCTGGGACTACACGGTCCTGTGGGGCAGCTACGGGGCCGGGCTCCTCGTCATGGTCGCCGGCACCCTGCTCGTGCCGGCTTTAGGGTTCGGAGCCGCGCTCGCGGCCATCGTGGCCGGGACGGTCATCGGGAACCTTATCCTGCTGGTCCCCACCGTGATGGGGGCGGACCACGGTCTCCCGACGATGGCCTCCCTGCGCCCGACGCTCGGCTCCGCCGGCTCCTACCTGCCATCCGTGGTCAACGTCGTGCAGCTCGTCGGCTGGACGGCCTTCGAGCTGATCATAATGACCCGGGCGGCCGGTGCCATCACCCACCGTCTGCTCGGTACCTCGCTGCACTGGTTCTGGCTGGTGTTCTTCACGCTCGTCTGCGTGGCTTTCGCTCTTGGCGGGCCGCTGGTGGTGGTGAGGGTGTGGCTGGAGAAGGTGGGTATATGGCTGCTTCTGCTGACCACCGTATACCTGACCTACTACCTGCTCTCGCACTACGGCCTCTCACGCGCGCTCTCTCAGCCGGGGAAGGGAGGCCTCACCTTCCCGCAGGCGGTAGACCTCGTCGTGGCCATGCCGCTCTCGTGGCTCCCGCTCGCCGCCGACTACAGCCGCTTCGCCCGCAGTGCCCGTCGTGCCGCACTCGGCACCTACGCCGGGTTCTTCGTCACCAACGTCTGGTTCTACGCCCTCGGTGCGCTCGCCGTGCTCGCGCTCGGTACGAGCGGCATCGTGCAGGCGATACTCGCCCTCCCGATCGGGGTCGCAGCCCTGATCCTGGTGCTCGTGGACGAGACGGACAATGCCTTCGCCGACCTCTACTCCTGCGCGGTCTCGGCGGGCAACATCTTCTCCCGCGTACCGCAGCGGGCTTTCGTCGTCCTCTTCGGTGTCGTGTCCTTCGTCGCCGCGGCCGTGCTTCCCATGGGGCGCTACGAGTCTTTCCTGTTCATGCTCGGCGCGTTCTTCGCCCCGCTCTTCGGCGTCGTTGCGGTCGACTACTTCCTGCTGCGCCGCCGCGGAATCGACGCGGAGGCCGTCTACGAGAAGAGCGGATCAGCCTTCGACTGGATGGCCGTGTTCTCGTGGGCTGTGGGCGTAGCCGCCTATCAGTTCATCACCCGCCAGTTCCCCGGGCTGGGAGCTTCGATCCCCTCGTTCGTCCTCGCAGGGGTGCTCTACCTCGCTCTGTGTGCGGGTGTCAGGTTGCTGCACGGCGGCGGAGAGAGCCGGTCCTAGCCAGGATTTCGGATCCGGAAAAATTTTTGAGGAATTTTCTCGAAACTCCTAAAGCCACCCTCACTGCCGGCCGATAAACCGGTTGCAGCTAGACCTGGACCGATCGAGCGGGAAGACCAGGCGGAAAGATGCATGAAAGGAGATGGTTGATGCTGCTCTGGATAGGGAAAAAGCTCGAGCAAATGAGGGAGGCCCGGCGTGACGAACGCGGCTTCACCCTCATAGAGCTCCTCATCGTCGTGGTCATCATCGGTATTCTCGCCGCGATAGCGATCCCAACGTTTCTCAATCAGCGCAACAAGGCTTATGATGCGCAGGCCCAGTCCAGCGTACGAAACGCGCTTACAGCAGCGAAATCAGTCTGGGCTGGCAATAACCAGGACTATACCAACGTTACGATTGCGAAACTCAATGCGGCAGAGCCTTCTCTGACCTTCGCGAATCAGCCGGTGGCCAACACACCAAATACGATAGGTTACAATGCAGATTCTGCTTCCCAGGCGACGCTTGGAGCCTGCAGCAAGTCGGGTACGTGTTTCTGGATCAGGACGAACGAAAATACAGGAACTACTTACGGCACCAGCACTGCGCCCAATACTGTGGCTGCCAACTGGCAGTCTGGCGGCTTCCCGGGTTAGTGGATCGTTGACTTGAACCACCCAAGAATGTAGTGTTCGAAAGGGCGCCAGGGAAAAGGCGCCCTTTCTCGTGAATCGTGAGCCGGAGAGGTGAAGGCAGGTTGGCCGGGGTAGGGAGGAAATTTAAAAACAGAGTGACTGTGCTGGTTGCGTTACTGACGGCCCTGCTGGCCGCAGTGGCAGTCATAGCCGTGGTGCATGGGACGGCCCGTGCGGAGGGTGAGAGTGTGACCCTGCACCGCATCGCGCTCCAGCGTGGTCCTGCCTTCGACCCGGCGCTCGTCCACGCCGGTGGCAGCGGTTCCCAGATCGTGGGCGGCAACCCCGTCCCGAACGGGAAATACCCGTTCATGGCGATCTTGCAGGTCGGGGTCAGGGGAGGGGGGGAGGCCCGCTGCGGCGGCACCCTGATCTCCCCCAACAGCGTGCTCACCGCCGCCCACTGCGTGGTGGACGCCCGCAGCGTGACGCTCGCCGTCGGGAGGACGGTCATCACGAGCCATCAGGGGGTCATCCGGCGTGCGGTGGCCGCCTACGTGCACCCGCGCTACGACGGCGCGCGGGACAACCGCTACGACGCCGCCGTCCTCAGGCTCGACCGTCCGGTGAGGGGGATAAAGCCGGTTGGGCTCTCCACCGCCGCGCAGAACTACCTGGAGCGTCCGGGGCGGCTTCTCACGGTCGCGGGCTGGGGCACGACGTCAGAGAATGGTTCCTCCTCCGACCGGATGCGCGCGACCATCGTTCCTGTGGTCTCCGACGCCATCGCGAAGAGGGACTACGCTCACGAGGGTCCTCAGGCGCGCTTCTTCCCGACGCTCATGGTCGCCGCCGGGAGCAGGGGCAGAGACGCCTGTCAGGGAGATAGCGGGGGGCCGCTCTTCGAACCCGGCAGAGAGCCGGTCGAGGTCGGGATCGTCAGCTACGGCATCGGGTGTGCGCAGGCCCATCATCCCGGCGTCTACACCGAGGTCAACAGCCCCGGTATAAGATCTTTCATCGTGCGGGCTGCGGCGAGGTAGGGGCGGGACGTCTCCATCCTGCGTTCTGTAGAATAATTTCTCGGGCATCGTGCGCGAGGACTCGGGAGGTTTGCCTTTGGCGTTCTACAGGGAGCTCGGCGGTAGGGTCGTGTGCGCCCCCTCCATACTCTCCGCGGATTTCGCGGAGCTCGCCGCCGAGGTGAGGAAGGCGCAGGAGGGTGGAGCGGAGCTCGTCCACTTCGACACGATGGACAACCACTTCGTCCCCAACCTCACCTTCGGCCCGGTGGTGGCCGCCTCGCTCGTGCGGGCCATCGAGCTCCCGGTGGACGTGCACCTGATGGTCGAGAACCCGGAGAACCTGATCCCTGCCTTCATCGACGCCGGGGTGAACAGCCTCACCGTCCACTACGAAGCGGTGACTCACCTGCACCACGTGCTCGAAGAGATCCGGGAGGGCGGCTGCGAGGCCGGGGTCGCGATCAACCCGACCACGCCTCCCGAGGTCCTCGAGTGGGCCGTGCCTTACATGGACTACGTGCTGGTGATGACCGTGAACCCCGGCTTCGGGGGGCAGCGTTTCATCCCTCAGATGGTGGACAAGGTCAGGCGGGTGCGCGAGATCACCGGCCTCCCCGTCGAGGTCGACGGGGGGATATCCCCCGAGACGGCCCCGGCGGTGGTCGAGGCCGGGGCGCAGGTACTGGTGGCGGGGTCGGCCGTCTTCGGAGGAGATCCGGCCGAGGAGATAAAGAAGATACTCTCCGCGGCCCGCCCGGCTTCCTCTTTCGGCTAGATGCGCTCTCCTTGCCGGGGGCGGGCCTCTGTGGTATAGCTTTGCCGAGCAAAACTTTCGGGGGCGGGTGGAATTCCCGCACCGGCGGTGATCCGGGAGCCTCTCCCGGAAAGCCCGCGACCCCCCGGAGAAATCCCGGGGGTGGAGCCGGTGAGAGTCCGGCGCCGACGGTGAGAGTCCGGATGGGAGAAAGGATGTTGCGACGCTGGATCTCCACATGCAGCGCGCCCGCGACCTTGCGGAGCGCGGACGTTACACCGTAGCACCCAATCCCCTGGTCGGCTGCGTCGTCGTACGCGACGGCCGAATCGTGGGAGAGGGCTGGCACGAGCGCGCGGGCAGCCATCACGCGGAGGCCGTGGCCCTCGATGCGGCTGGGGAAGATGCCCGCGGCGCGACGCTGTACGTCACGCTCGAGCCCTGCAACCGCCGCAGCCGCTCCTCGGAGGTCTCCTGCACCGGGCGTATCCTCGAAGCCGGGGTGAAAAAAGTCGTGATCGGCCACATCGACCCCAACCCCCGGATGAACGGCCGCAGCGTGCGTCTGTTGCGCGATGCGGGCGTAGAGGTAGAGGTCCTGGACGACCCCGAGTTCGGGCGGCAGAACGAGCAGTGGTTCTGGTACAAGCGCACCGGCCGTCCGTTCGTGCACCTCAAGCTTGCGGTGAGCCTGGACGGTAGGATCGCCTGCGCCGGCGGCGACAGCAGGTGGGTGACTGGCCCGGAAGCGCGCCGGCGCGCCCATCTGTTGCGCGCGGAAGCCGGAGCGGTCCTCGTCGGGATCGGAACCGTGCTCGCCGACGACCCCCTGCTCACGGTGCGGGATGTCCCCGGAGAGGTGCCCGCCGCAAAGCGCGTCGTGCTCGACGCCCGGCTCAGGATACCGCTGGAGAGTGCTCTCGTGCGGAGCGCCGGAAAGACGCCCCTGATCGTCTTCGCCGCTGAAGGTGCACCCTCCGGGAAGACGCTCGCCCTGCAGGAGCGGGGCGTACGCGTGGTCGAAGCCCCGCTGATCGACGGGATCTTCGATCCCGGCTTCGTGCTCGACGAGCTCGGGCGGCTCGGGGTGCGGGGGGTTCTGGTCGAGGGGGGTGGGGAGACCGCCGCTCACTTCGTCCGGCGCTCGCTTGTGAACAAGATGACCGTTTTCTACGCGCCGAAGCTCGTAGGATCGGACGGACGTCCGATGGTGGGGGAGCTGGGGGTCGCGGGGATGGCCCACGCGCTGCCCTTCACCGTCTCGGAGGTCGAGCGGCTCGGGGATGATGTCGCGGTGACGTTCTATCCGCGCGGGAGGTGAGGAGGACTTTCGTATGTTTACCGGGCTGGTGGAAGAGAAGGGCAGGGTCGTGGCGCTTTCGAGAGGAGGGCTCGCCCGGCTCGTCGTGGATGCGGGGAGGCTCGCCGGTGGGGTCGAGGTCGGTGACTCCGTCGCCGTCAACGGCGTCTGCCTGACGGTCGCAGAGAGAAGCGGAAAAGAGCTCGTCTTCGGCGTGATGCCGGAGACGCTCCGGCGCACCGCGCTCGGGGATCTTTCCGAGGGGCGGGCGGTAAACCTGGAGCGCGCGCTCGAAGCCGGAGGGAGGCTCGGCGGCCACATCGTCCAGGGGCACGTGGACGGCGTCGGGGAGGTCGTCTCGATACGGCCCGAGGGTGAGGCCGAGATCTGGGAGTTCTCCGCTCCCGGGAGCGTGCTGCGCTACGTGGTCGAGAAGGGGAGCATATGCGTGGACGGCATAAGTCTGACGGTCGTCTCCGTCGGCGGGGAGTCTTTTTCGGTCTCCATACTGCCGCAGACGAAGGCCGCGACCGACCTCTCCGAGATCGGGGTCGGCACGAAGGTCAACCTGGAGGCCGATGTCATGGGGAAGTACGTCGAGCGGCTGCTCGCGCCGTATCTCGAGAAGGGTTTCGAGAGGAGCATTTAGAGATGCCTTTGAGCAGGGTCGAGGATGCGATCGAGGACATAAGGGAGGGGAGGATGGTCATCGTCGTCGACGACGAGGACCGGGAGAACGAAGGCGACCTGACGATGGCCGCCGAGAAGGTGACCCCCGAGGCGATCACCTTCATGGCCACCCACGGCCGCGGGCTCATCTGCCTGCCGATGAGCCCGGAGATGGTCGACCGGCTCGAGCTGCCGATGATGACCGAGGACAACCGCTCGCGCATGAAGACGGGCTTCACCGTCTCGATAGAGGCGCGCGAAGGGGTGACGACAGGCATCTCGGCCGCCGACCGGGCGCACACCATCCGGGTCGCCGTCTCCGACGGGGCCGGGCCTTCGGACATAGTCTCGCCGGGACACGTCTTTCCCCTGAGGGCCCGCCCCGGCGGGGTGCTGGTGCGCAGGGGACAGACCGAGGCCGCCGTCGACCTGGCCCGGCTGGCGGGCCTGAAGCCCGCGGGTGTGATCTGCGAGATCATGAAAGACGACGGGACGATGGCCCGGATGCCCGATCTCGAGCGGTTCGCGGCCGAACACGGGTTGAAGATAGTGAGCGTCCAGCAGATAGCCGAGTATCGCCGGGCGCACGAGATGCAGGTCGCCTTCGCCGTCGAGACCCGGCTGCCCACAGCCTACGGTGAGTTTCGGCTGCGAGCCTATGAGGGCGAGTTCGACGGGCTACCGTACCTGGCGCTCATCGCCGGGCATCCGGAGGGGAAGGAGGGGGTGCTGGTCCGGATGCACTCTTCGTGCCTCACCGGCGACGCCCTGCACTCTCTGCGCTGCGACTGCGGAGAGCAGCTCGAGGCCGCCATGCGCCGGGTGCAGGAGGAGGGGGAGGGTGTGATCCTGTACCTCAGCCAGGAGGGGAGGGGGATAGGGCTGATAAACAAGCTGAAGGCTTACAGGCTGCAGGACAAGGGACTCGACACCGTCGAGGCCAACGAGAAGCTCGGCTTCGCGCCGGACATGCGCGACTACGGCGCGGGTGCCCAGATCCTCAGGGATCTGAACGTGAAGAGCGTGCGCCTGATGACCAACAACCCGGCCAAGATGGCCGATCTGGAGGGGTTCGGGCTCGAGATCCTGGAGCGGGTACCGCTGGAGGTGAGGGCCAACGGGGAGAACGAGCGCTACCTCAAGACCAAACGGGAGAAGATGCACCACATACTGGAGCAGTTCTAGGGGGTCGTAAGAGATGAACGTGGAAGGATCACCGAACTACATGGAGGGGGGCCTCGACGCCGCCGGGCTGTCGTTCGGCGTCGTGGCATCCCGGTTCAACGAGTTCATCGTCAAGCAGCTTCTGGAAGGAGCGCTGGACGCCATACGGCGGCACGGTGGTGACCTCTCGGCGGTGGACGTCGCGTGGGTGCCGGGCTCCTACGAGATACCGCTCGCCGCCCGGCGCATGGCCCGCTCCGGCCGCTACGACGCCGTGATCTGCCTCGGTGCCGTCATCCGCGGCTCGACGCCGCACTTCGAGTACGTGGCCGGTGGTGTCTCCTCAGGCATCTCGGGCGTGGCGCTGGAGGTCGATCTGCCCGTCGTCTTCGGTGTTCTCACGACCGAGACGATCGAGCAGGCCATCGAGCGGGCCGGTACCAAGATGGGGAACAAGGGTTTCGAAGCGGCCCAGACGGCGATAGAGATGGCCAACCTGTTGGAACGTATCGGGGGACTGGAGCGGGCTTCCGAGTGAGGAGACCTCGTGCAGCCGCCCCGAAAGTCAGGCGCTCTGCGTCGTGCGGGGGGCCGGGATCACTTTGTCCACCTTGAACGCCTTGAGGCAGGAGGTGCATACCCAGACCCTCTTCGTCCCCGCGCCATCCCGGATGCGGACCTTCTGCAGGTTCGGATTCCAGCGCCTCCGGGTCGCCTTCAGCGAGTGGCTGCGCGCGTTTCCGTAGCCAGGAGCCTTGCCGCACGAATAGCAGACTTTCGCCACGATGTCCTCCTCTTATATACTAGCCGCCTGATCGGGGATGCCGGGAACCTCCGGACAGCGAAGAGTGATTGTACCAGACCGTCGGGGAGAATAGTAGAATCGTCAGCCATGACAGAGAGTTCGAAACAGATGGTCGTTCGTTCGCCGGAGGGTGGCGCGTGGCGGTAGAGGTTCATCCGGTCGCCTCGGCGGCGCGTGATGCTCTGAAGGCTCGGGCCGGGCGGATAAACGAGCTCAACGTGTACCCGGTCCCGGACGGGGACACCGGGACGAACATGCTGCTCACCCTGGACGCGGTGGTGCAGCAGACCGCCGGAAAGACTTATCCCACGGCCCGGGAGGCAGGTCGGGACGTCTCGCGGGCGGCTCTGATGGGAGCCCGGGGAAACTCCGGTGTGATCCTCTCGCAGATGGTGCGGGGTGCCTGTGAGGCGCTCGAGGAGTCCGAAGGATTCGATGCGGCCTCTCTGGTGGCCGCCCTGGAAGGAGCATCGGAGAGGGCCCGCTCCGCCGTGCGGCAGCCGGTGGAGGGGACGATGCTCACCGTGATCAGGGACGCCGCCCGGGCCGCCCGGGAGGCGTTCGATTCCGGAGAGCAGGATCCTGCCCGGCTCGCCGGGGTGGCGGTTCGGGAGGCGCTGGCTTCCGTGGGCAGGACCAAAGGGATGCTCGAGACGCTGCGTCGGGCCGGGGTGGTGGATGCCGGCGGGCTCGGGGTGGCGACCATCCTGGAGGGAATCCGGGCGGCGCTCGCGGGGGAGAGCCCAGAGTTCGATGAGGAGACCTCCGGGGAAGGGCTTCCGGACCTGGAGTCCGTCGGACACGAGGAGGAGGCCTGGGGGTACTGTACGGAGTTCGTCGTCACCGGCTTTACGGGTGACGCGGAAGACTTCCGGGAGCACATCCACCGGATCGGGCGCAGCGTTCTCGTCGTGCCGGATGCGGACGTGGTCAAGGTTCACCTGCACACCCAGGATCCCGGCGAGGCCCTGTCGTACGCGGGACGCTTCGGGCGGCTCTCCGGGGTGAAGGTGGACGACATGGAGGCCCAGGTCCGCGAGCGTTCGGAGGAAACCGCCGCCGGGCTCGGCGTGGTCGCCGTGAGCCGGGGCGAGGGCAACCGCCGGCTCTTCGAGTCGATGGGGGCGATCGTCGTCGAGGGCGGGCAGGGTGCGAACCCGAGCGCCGAAGAGATCGCCCGCGCCGTCCGGCGCAGCGGGGCGCGGGAGGTCGTCGTGTTGCCCAACAACAAGAACGTGATTCCCGCCGCCGAGCAGGCGCGTGAGCTCGTCGAGGCCCGACTGCACGTCATCCCGACCACGACGGTGGCATCGGGGCTCGCCGCGATGGTCGCCTTCGACCCCGAGGAGGAGCCGGAGGAGGTCGTCGAGGAGATGCGCGAGCTTCTCTCGGCGATGCGTCAGGTGCAGATAACGCGCGCCGTGCGTGATGCGGACGTCGCAGGGGGCAGGATCTCCGAGGGGCAGTACATGGCCTTCCTCGACGGTGAGCTCGCCAGCGTCGGGGGGAGCGTGGAGGAGGTGGCGCTCGCTGTGTCCCGCACCCTCGTGGAGGAGGGTGCCGGGCTCCTCACGCTGCTCGCCGGAGAAGGGCTCGGTGCCGGGGAGGTGGAGGAGATCGCCTCCAAGATCGAAGCGCTCGACGGCGAGGTCGAGGTCGAGGTGAGGGAGGGGGGACAGCCGTTGTACCCGCTGGAGATGGTGGCCGAGTGACCACGGGGATAGTCACGGACTCGACGACCACGCTGCTGCCGGAGGTGGCGGGGCGGCCTGACGTGCGGGTGGTCCCGCTCACCTTCCGCTTCGGTGAGGAGGTCTTCACCGACAAGGTGGACATGACCAACGAGGAGTTCTTCGCCCGGCTCGCCTCCTCGAAGGACTTCCCGACCACCTCCCAGCCCTCGGCCGGGGCCTTCGTCGAGGCCTACGAGGAGCTCTCGGCCTACGACGACCTGCTCGTGCTCACCATCTCCAGCGAGCTGAGCGGGACCTACGAGTCCGCCCGCGCGGCGGCGGAGATGGTGGACAGGAAGATCGAGGTCGTGGACAGCCGCAGCGCGGAGGTCGGATCGGGGCTCATCCTGATGGAAGCGCTCAGGGTCATAGACTCGGGTGGAGACTTCGGGGAGGTGCTGCGTGCGGTCCGGCAGGCGATAAGGCGCTGCCGGGCGCTCTTCGCCGTCGGCACGCTCGAGTACCTCGAGCGCAGCGGCAGGATCGGGCGGGCGCAGCGGCTGCTCGGCTCGACGCTGGACATCCGCCCCGTGCTGGTGCTCGAGGACGGTGTGATCTCGCCTTACAAACGTACGCGGGGCCGTAAGCGCCAGCTCGCGGCGATCGCCGAACGGATGCGCCCGGTCGTCGAGGAGGGCCGGCCCATCTTCTTCGGGCACGTTGACGCCGCGGAACCTCTCCGGCGGCTGATGGAGGAGCTCGGGGTGCCCGACGCGCCGGTCGCCGAGATCGGAGGGGTGGTCGGGTGCCACGTCGGTCCCGGCACCTATGGCGTCGCCCACCTCTGAAGCGGGGAGACGGAGCGTCAGGGAAGTCTCCCTGCGCAGCACGACGCTGCCCGAGCTGAGATCCCGCCCGGTCGGGGAACTGCCCGGCGTCGGGAAGCGGATAGAGGCCGCGCTCGGGGAGCTCGGCATCCGTTCTTTCGCGGATCTCGTCTCCCACTACCCCTCGCGTTACGAGGATCTCTCCAACGTCAAGCGCATCGGGGATCTGAAGGTCGGGGAGCGGGCGACGGTGGTGGCCAGGGTCGTGGGCACGAGGCCGCTCGGACGCCCGGTGCGTGGGAGGGCGCCGGGGTTCTCCGCCCAGCTCTACGACGGGACGGGGTACATACCGGCCGTGGTGTGGGGTCGGAACTGGCTGGCGGGGCAGCTCGCCGAAGGGACGCGGGTCGTCGTCTCCGGGGAGGTGCAGCGGCGCTACGGGCTTCAGATCGTGGCCAGAAACCTGGAGATCGCGGAGGATCTCGAGGACGAGAGCCCTCACGCCGGGCGTTTCGTCCCGGTCTATCCGGCCGGTCGGGGGTTGCAGACGCGCAGGATCAGGACGCTCGTCCACCGGGCGCTGTGTGAGGCGGGATACATCCTGGATCCTTTGCCCGCGGAGGTGCTGGCGCGTCACGGGCTTCCGCTCCTGCACGATGCGATCTGGGAGGTGCACTTCCCGGAGGACTGGCGGAGGCTCGAAGTGGCCCGGCGGCGGCTCGTCTTCCACGAGCTCTTCCTGATCCAGGTGGGGCTCGCGGCCCGCAAGGCGCGTCTCGCGCGGGATGAGATCGGGCGGTCCCACGCCGGTGACGGCAGCCTCCTGAACCCATTTCTCTGCGGGTTGCCCTTTCCGCTCACCGGGGCGCAGGAGCGGGTCGTGGGGGAGGTTCTCGCGGACATGAGATCGGAGCGGCCGATGCGGCGGCTCGTGCAGGGGGACGTCGGGAGCGGCAAGACGGTGGTCGCGGTCGCGGCCCTGCTCTCTGCGGTCGAAGCTGGCGGACAGGGGGCACTCATGGCCCCGACCGAGGTGCTGGCCGAGCAGCACTTCCTCTCGATTAGCTCGGCGCTCGCCGGGCTCCCGGTGAGGGTGGTGCTGCTGACCGGTTCGCTCGGCGCGCGGGAGCGCAGGGAGGTGCTCGACGATTTGCGGCGCGGTCGGGCCCACATCGTGATCGGGACCCACGCCCTGATCCAGAGGGAGGTCGAGTTCCGGGATCTCTCACTGGTGGTGGTGGACGAGCAGCACCGCTTCGGCGTCTCGCAGCGGACCGTCTTCCAGGAGAAGGGCGTCTCGCCGGACACGCTGGTGATGACTGCGACCCCCATCCCGCGTACCCTCTCCCTCACGCTCTACGGGGACCTCGACGTCTCGGTGATAGAGGAGCTGCCGCCCGGGCGCAGGCCCGTGGAGACGGTCCTGGCCTCGAGGTCGGAGCGCCCGGCGGTCTACGAGGAGGTGCGCGGCGAACTCGAAGCCGGCAGGCAGGCCTTCGTGATCTGCCCGCTCGTCGAGGAGTCCGAGGCCCTTGAGGAGGTGCGCGCCGTGGAGGAGCTCCACGCGGAGCTCTCGCAGGAGATCTTCCCCGAGCGGAGGGTCGGGATGCTCCACGGCCGGATGCGTCCGGAGGAGAAGCGAGAGGTGATGGCGGCGTTCCGTACCGGGGAGATAGAGGTGCTGGCGGCGACCAGCGTCGTCGAGGTCGGGGTCGACGTGCCGAACGCCAGCGTGATCGTCATCGAAGGGGCCGAGCGCTTCGGGCTCTCCCAGCTGCACCAGCTCAGAGGGAGGGTCTGCCGGGGTGTGCACCCGCCGAGGTGTTTCCTGATCGCCGACCCGAAGACCGAGTCCGCGCGGGAGCGGCTCGAGGCCCTCTGCGAGCATCAGGACGGCTTCAGGCTCTCGGAGGCCGACCTGGCGATCCGGGGCGAGGGCACCCTCTTCGGCAGCCGCCAGAGCGGGATGCCGGATTTGAAGATCGCCAAGCTCCTGCGCGACGTGGACGTGCTCGTCGAGGCCCGAAAGGCGGCGTTCGAGCTCGTCTCACGCGATCCGTCGTTGCGTCGGCCCGAGCACCGGACCCTGCGGCGTGAGGTCCGCGATCTCCTCGGCGAGAACGTCGAGTGGCTCTTCAGGGCATGAGGGTGATCGCCGGAGAAGCGGGAGGCATCGTGCTCGGGCCCGTCCCGCGCGGTGTCCGACCCACCTCGGACAGGGTGCGCGAGAGCCTCTTCGGCGCGCTGGGGCAGTTCTTTTCGGGGGAGAGCGTGCTCGACCTCTACGCCGGGACTGGGGCCCTCGGCATCGAAGCCCTCAGCCGTGGCTGCGGCCGGGCCACCTTCGTCGAGCGCGACCGCAGGGCGGTCTTCGCCATCCGGGAGAACCTCCGGCGCACCCGGCTCGAGAGTCGAGCCGAGATCATCCGGGAGGACGTCGGACGGGCCGTCGAGCGGCTCGTGCGCGAAGGGCGTACCTACGATTTGATCTTCGTCGACCCGCCATATAGAATCGCGGACTCAGAGGTAGAAAACCTGTTGATCCGTCTGGATTCCCTGCTCGCACCCGGTGGCAGAGCTGTCATCGAGCGGGGCCGGATGCCCCGGGGGGAGGGCGGGCTCGAGAGAGGAGACGCGCGCCGATACGGCGGCACGGTGGTGACCATCTTGGAAAAGCGAGAGATAACGATGAACCTGGCGATCTGTCCCGGAAGCTTCGATCCGGTCACGGCCGGGCACCTCGACGTTATCCGGCGGGCCGCGGGCATCTTCGACCACGTGGTCATAGCCGTGGGTGCTAACCTCCGCAAGCGGCCCCGGCTGCCGGCGTCCGAGCGGGCCCGGCTGGTGCAGAAGGTGACCTCGCACCTCGAGAACGTCTCGGTGGAGGTCATGGACGGTCTTCTGGTCGAGTTTGCCCGGGAGCGCGGCGCCAGGGTCATCGTGAAGGGCCTCAGGGCCGTCTCGGACTTCGAGTCCGAATTCGAGCAGGCCCAGCTCAACCGCACGCTTTACCCGGAGCTGGAGACGGTCTTCATCATGTCGGCGGCGGAGCATAGCTTCCTGTCTTCGAGTGCGGTGCGCGAGATAGCGGCTTTCGGGGGCGACCTGCGGGGGCTGGTTCCGGATGAGATACTGGATGTCGTCCGGGAGGTCTACTCGAAGGACCGGACGGCGTCAAGCGGAGAAGAGGCAGGTTCGTAGAGATGGACGTACTGGTGCTCATAGACAGGCTCGAGGAGTTGATCGAGGAGGCCCGCAGCTTCCCGGGCTTCGGCAACACCGCGATGGTCGATCGGGAGGCGGCCTTCGAGATCATAGACCAGATGCGCCAGAGCATCCCCGAGGAGCTCAAGCAGGCCCGCTGGATCGTCAAGGAGCGTCAGGCGATGCTCGACGAGGCCCGCAACGAGAGCGACCGCATCATCGCCCAGGCCCGTGAGGAGGCCGAGAAGATCGTCTCCGAGCAGGAGGTCCTGAAGATAGCCGAGCGGCGCAGCCAGGAGATAATGGAGGATGCCCGTCGGCGCGAGCGGGAGATACGCCTCGGGGCCGAAGACTACGCGGATGAGGTGCTCGCCAACCTCGAGGACAATCTGACCAAGCTCCTGGATGCCATACAGCGGGGCCGCTCCAGATTGCAGGGCGTCCAGGAGGAGTAGAATAAGGTGTATGGATGCTCTGATACCCTTGAAGCGGCCGGACGCGAGGCCGGGGGACTACCGGGAGGAGACGGCCGAGTACGAGGTCGAGCCCTTCGACCTCTACGGCCGGCACCACGAGGTCTCGGGCGCGCGGGCGAAGGTCGGGATAACGCGCGTCTCCGAGGGTCTGCACATTGATCTGCAGGTCAGGGCCACGGTGCGCACGACCTGCGACAGGACGCTCGAGCCGGTGGAGATCGAGGTGTGCTTCGGGGAGTCCGAGGTCCTCTCCGGTCCGGATGACCCGGAGCTCTCCATCGAGGATTGGACGCTCGATCTTCCGCGCTACACCCGTTCGGCGATCCCGACCGAGATCCCGATGCAAATCTTCGCTCCGGGCACCGAGCCCGTGCGTCCCGGCCTGGAAGAAGAGCGCGTGGACCCGCGCTGGCGTGGGCTGGGCGACCTGTTCGCGTCCGGGTTCTGAAGAGTTCCCGTTGCAGGCATCGTAGACAAGAGGAGGTTTTACGTATGGCCGTACCCAAGAGGAAGACGTCCCGCGCCCGCCGGGACCGGCGCCGCTCGCACCACGCGCTGAGGCCCCCGGGGTTCGTGGAGTGTCCTAACTGCGGGGAGGTGCACCTTCCCCACAGGGTGTGTCCCAACTGCGGCTACTACAAGGGCAGGACCGCGGTAGCGGTGGAGCCGACGAGGTAGGGAGGACGTCCGCTACGCGTGCGCATCGCCGTGGACGCCCTCGGGGGCGACAACGCGCCGGATGAGATAGTCGCCGGGGCCATCTCGGCGGCATCCCGGATGCCGGACGACGAGATCCTCCTGGTCGCCGACGCGAAGACGGCCGGGAGGTTCTCTGCTTCCGGGCTGCCCGGAAACGTCTCGTTCGAGGAGGCCGGGGGGGCGGTGAGGATGGACGAAGAGCCGGCCGCGGCGGTAAGGAGCCGTCCGGATTCGAGCGTGGCGGTTTGCGCGAGGCTGGTGCGTTCGGGCCGGGCGCAGGCCATGTTCTCCGCCGGGAGCACCGGGGCGACGGTCGCCGCCGCTCTCATCGAGATAGGCCGACTCCCGGGCTGTCGGCGCCCGGCGATAGCCGCCTTTCTGCCTTTCTCTTCTCCGGTCCTGCTGCTCGACGTGGGGGCCACGATACAATGCCGGCCCGAGGACCTGCTGAACTTCGCCATCCTAGGGAGCGGGCTCGCCCGCCGCTACTTCGGTTCCGAAGAGAGGGCGAGGGTGGGGCTCGTGAACGTCGGAGAAGAGGCGGGGAAGGGTAGCGACCTCACAAAGGAGACTTACGAGCTGTTGAAAACTTCCAGTATGGTTCGTTTCATCGGCAACGTCGAGGGCCGGGACATCGGGCGCGGCGTGGCGGACGTGATCGTGACCGACGGGTTCACCGGCAACGTGATGCTGAAGACGGCCGAGGGGGTGGCGAGCGAGCTGATGACGATGCTGCGTTCGGCACTTTCCGAGGGGGTTGTGAGCCGGCTCGCCGCGGCCGTCCTCCGGCCGCGGCTTCTGGGGCTTCGTGACCGGGTGGACCCGGAGACCTACGGAGGGTCTTTCCTTCTGGGGGTGCGCGGCCTCGTCGTCATCGGGCACGGCAACTCGCGTCGACGAGGTGTGAAGAACGCGCTGCTGGGGATCACGCGCACCGGTGAGGGGCTCGTAGAGGAGCTCGGCTCAGCTCTCCGCCGGGCCCGAGAGGAAGCGTCGTGAACCCCCTCGCGGCCGGAAGGATAGCGGGCGTCGGGCGTGCGCTCGGCAGCCGGGTGGTGACCAACCGGGACCTCGAGCTTCTGCTGGATACTTCGGACGAGTGGATCTCGTCGCGGACCGGCATCAGGGAGCGGCGTTTCGTCGGCGAGGGGGAGGACTGCGTCTCGCTCGCCGTCGACGCCTCCCGCCGGGCGCTGTCCCACGCTGGGGTGGAGGGGGGTGATGTGGACCTGGTTGTATGCGCCACCTCGACCGCCCCGGAGGCGGTGCCCTCGGTCGCTTCTCAGGTGGGCGAGGCGATCGGAGCCTGCGGCGTGGGTGCTATGGACCTCGGGGCGGCCTGCGCCGGGTTCGCCTACGGCGCCGCCGTCGCCGCCTCTATGCTGCGGAGCGGGCTGGCCACGACCATCCTGCTGGTGGGTGTGGACGAGCTGACCTCGATAGTGGACCTCGAGGATCGCGCGACGAGCATCCTGTTCGGCGACGGAGCCGGAGCCGTGGTCCTGGAACAGGGGGACGGGAGCTCTGGCTTCGTCGACCACGTTCTCGGCGCCGACGGGCGTTTCGCCCCGCTCCTGCGCGCCGGGCACCCCGGGAGCCCGCAGAAGCTGCGCCAGAACGGACGCGAAGTCTTCCGCTTCGCCACCAAGATAATCCCGGATCTCGTCGAGAAACTGCTCGTGAGGAACGGCATCTCGCTCGATCAGGTGCAGTACCTCATCCCGCACCAGGCAAATGCACGTATAATACAGGCGGCGGTGCGCAGGCTGGGCATGCCGGAGGAGCGGGTGGTGATAAACGTGGATCGTTATGGGAACACCTCTGCGGCTTCGATCCCTATCTCCTATCCTGACATCTACGACGAGATGGAGCCGGGGCGTTACATCATCACGGTGGGGTTCGGCGGGGGGCTCACCTGGGCTGCCAACCTGTACCGGATATGAAGGGAGGGTTTTGACGAGAAGAGCCGTCGTTTTCCCCGGCCAGGGAACTCCCGGGGGGGAGATCTCCGGTCGGGTGGAGGAGGTCGTCCGGGGGGTGGTCGGGGATGGAGATGTCCCCTACCAGCTCTCGGTCTTCGCCAGGTCCGTCGAGGTCTTTCACGCCCTGCGTACGCGAGGCGTGGAGTTCGAGGTGGCGGCCGGGCATTCTCTGGGAGAGTATGCCGCGGCGCACGCGGCCGGCAGCCTCGCGCTCGAGGAGGCGGCGCGTCTGGTCGCGGAGAGGGACAGGCTCATGAGGGAGGCCTCGCGGCGCAACCCCGGGGGGATGGTCGCCGTGATCGGGGTCGATCCCGAGGAGGTCGTGCGGGTCGTCGAGGGGATCGACGGGGTCGTCGCGGCGAACTTCAACAGCCCGCGCCAGACCGTCGTCTCCGGGCGCGAGGAGGCGCTCGGGGAGGCGGTCTCTCGTTTGGGGGGAAGGAAGATCCCGCTCAAGGTCTCGGGGGCCTTCCATTCGCCTCTCATGGCCCCTGCGGCGGAGGAGATGGACCGGCTGCTCGGGGAGGCCGTGTTCGGTGAGCCGTCCATCCCGATGATAAGCGCCGTCGACGGGAACCTCCTGAAGAGCGCCGAACAGATCCGCTCGGCGCTCAGAATACAGATGCTCTCGCCGGTCAGGTGGGTCTCGGTCGTCGAGAGAATGGTCGGGATGGGGATCGAAGAAGTGGTAGAGGCAGGAGAGGGGGGAACGCTCTTGAGGATGCTCAGGGACTTCGAGGAGAAGCCGGTGGGGCGCGGAGCCGGGGAGCTTCTCGCGTGAGGCTTCCGATGGGCCCGGCCGAGATACAGCGGATCATACCCCACCGCTATCCCTTTCTGCTGGTCGACAGGATCGAGGAGCTCGAGCCCGGTGTCAGGGCGGTCGGGGTGAAGAACGTCACCCAGAACGAGCCGTTCTTCCAGGGGCATTTCCCCGGATATCCGGTGATGCCCGGGGTGCTCATCGTCGAGGCCATGGCACAGGTCGGGGCGGTAGGGGTGATGTCCTCGGGGGATCACCAGGGCAAGCTCGCACTCTTCGCCGGGATCGACGGCGTGCGTTTCCGGCGGCAGGTCGTGCCGGGGGACGTGCTGCGCATGGAGGTCGAGATAGAGCGGGCGCGTGGGAGGATCGGACGCGGGTCGGCGAGGGCCGAGGTCGGCGGGGAGCTGGCCTGCGAGGGGAGGCTCATGTTCGCGTTCGCGGAGAAGGAGCAGGAGAGATGATACGAAGAGGGAGGGTCGCGCTCGTCACGGGCGGCGGTCGCGGCATCGGGAGGGCGCTCGCGCTCCGTCTCGCCGCCGAGGGCGCTGACGTGGCGATCTCCTACAGGTCGAACGAGGAGGCCGCCCGGAAGACCGCGGAGGAGGTCCGGGGAGCTGGGGTGCGCTGCGAGGTCTTCCGGGGGGACGTGGCCGACGGCGAGGACGTGAGGGCGATCTTCGATGCCGTAGGCGAGGCTTTCGGGCGGCTCGACATCCTCGTCAACAACGCCGGGACCACAAGGGACAACATCCTCCTGAGAATGAAGGAGGATGAGTTCGACGAGGTTGTCGCCACCAACCTGAGGGGGACCTACCTCTGCACCCAGGCCGCGCTCAGGCCCATGATCCGGGCGCGGTGGGGCAGGATCGTCAACATAAGCTCCGTCGTCGGTCTCATGGGCAACGCGGGGCAGGCCAACTACGCAGCATCCAAGGCCGGCATCATCGGCTTCACCAAGAGCGTGGCGCGGGAGGTCGCCTCCCGCGGCATCACCGCCAACGTCGTCGCCCCCGGCTACGTCGAGACCGAGCTCACCGCCGATCTGCCGGACAAGATAAAAGAGCAGATCCGGGATCAGGTACCCGCCGGTCGATTCGCCTCGGCCGACGAGGTCGCCGAGGCGGTGGTCTTCCTCGCTGGAGAGGGAGCCGGTTACATAACCGGGCAGACGATCGCCGTCGACGGCGGTATGGTTATGCACTAGGAGGATTTACGCTACACTACCCGCTACCGGATAGAGGAAAGCAGGCTCGAAACCAAGGAGAGATCTGATGGACCGTGAGGAGATACTCGAGAAGATCCGCGAGATAACCGCCGAGCGTCTCGGCGTGGACGAGAGCGAGATCACGCCCGAGGCGTCCTTCAGGGAGGATCTCGAGGCGGACTCGCTGGATCTGGTCGAGCTCATCATGGAGCTCGAGGAACAGTTCGGCATGGAGATCCCCGACGAGGAGGCGGAGAAGATCACCACCGTCGAGGAGGCCGTAGACTACGTCGCGGAGCACCAGACGGCGTGACGGACTCCGGCAGGGGACACGCCTACATAACCGGGGTGGGGGCGGTTACCCCGCTGGGCGTCGGCGTCGAGAACTTCTGGGACGCCGCCCTGCACGGGAAGAGCGGGATCGGCGAGATAACCCTCTTCGATCCCTCCCCCTACCCCTCCCGCATAGCGGGTGAGTGCCGCGACTTCGACCCCTCAGACTTCATCGGGAAGAAGGAGATCCGGCGCATGGACCGCTACACCCAGATGGGTGTGAGCGCCGGGTTGCAGGCGGTGGAGGACGCCGGGGTCTCCGGAGCCGTCCAGAACGAGCCCGAGCGCGTCGCGATAATCATGGGTACCGGCATAGGCGGGCTATCGACCTGGGAGCGCGAGTACCGGGTGCTGCAGGAGCGCGGTCCCGGACGGGTCAGCCCCTTCCTCATAACCATGATGGCCCCGAACATGTGCGCCGGATACCTGGCCATCCTGCTCGGCGCCAGGGGCCCGACCCAGTGCCCGGTACTCGCCTGCGCGACCGGGGCCGAGGCGGTCGCCGAAGGGCTCGAGATGATCCGACGCGGCGACGCCGACGTGGTCATCGCCGGCTCCTCCGAGGCACCGATCACCCCGCTCTCGATGGCCGGGTTCTGCGCCATACGGGCCGTGAGCCGCCGCAACGACGACCCGCGCGGCGCCAGCCGCCCGTTCGATGCCGGGCGTGACGGCTTCGTGATGAGCGAGGGAGCCGGCGCGCTCGTCCTCGAGAGCCCCGAGCACGCCGAGCGGCGCGGCGCCGAGCCCATAGCCGCGGTCTCCGGTTACGGGCGTACCACCGACGCCTACCACGTCACCGCACCGGACACCGAGGGGCGCGGCGTCGAGCGGGCGATGCGCCTCGCGCTCGAGGACGCCGGGGTCGAACCCGGGGAGGTCGGCCACGTGAACGCCCACGCCACCGCCACCCCGACCGGCGACGGTCCGGAGACGAAGGCCATCGCCCGCCTTTTGCCCCACGCCGCCGTCTCCGGCACCAAATCCATGACCGGTCACTCCTTCGGCGCCATCGGCGCGACCGAGGCGATAATGTGCGCCCTGGCCCTGCGCGACGGCGTCCTTCCCCCGACCATCAACCTCGAAGAGGTGGCCCCCGACTGCGAGCCGCTCGATTACGTGCGCGACGAAGCCAGGGCGGTTCCCGGTCTTAAGGCCGCGATCTCCAACTCGATGGGCTTCGGTGGCCACAACGTCGTCGTTGTCTTCGAGAGCATAGGGTAGCCAGGGTACAAACCCCGTAATCGTTCGAACCCGCCCCGAATGGGGCGGGTTTTCCTGTGAGTCTCCAACCTTGTTGACAATATTGTTCGATATGTAATATCCTGAGGTCTCAGGAGAGGAATGTGATTTCTGGGTTCGTCTCTGCAAGGAGGTTTGAGGGGAGATATGGGAGAGGTGAAGAGGAGTCTCGCGGACGTACTGCGGGAGGCGGGGGGGGCGGTGGAGCTTCTGTACAACTCGCAGACCGGGCCGCGGGTCTTTCCGGTGGTGCCGCCGGAGTATACGAACTGGCGCGACGAGCAGCGGGCGTGGAGGGAGAGCTGCGTTCTCTTCGACCAGTCGCACCACATGACAGACTTCTACGTCGAGGGGCGCGATGCGTTCGGGCTGCTCGAGTCGCTCGGGATAAACAGCTTCAGGAACTTCGCTTCTGATAAGGCCAAGCAGTACGTGGCGTGCAACCCGGACGGGTACGTCATAGGCGATGTGATCCTCTACCGGCTGGGCGAGGAGAGGTTCCTGCTCGTCGGACGTCCCAGCGTGCACAACTGGGTCCGCTACCACGCCGAGAAGCGTGGGGCCGAGGTGGAGATGGAGATCGACGAGCGGACCGACCTCAACCCTGCCGGCCGCCGCAGGCTCTACCGCTACCAGATCCAGGGCCCCAACGCCCTCGGGCTGGTGGAGAAGCTCAACGGCGGTCCCGTGCCCCGGATCCCCTTCTTCAACGTCGGGGAGATAAACGTCGCCGGGAGGAAGGTGAAGGCTCTGAGGCACGGGATGGCCGGGCAGCCCGGTTTCGAGATATTCGGTCCCTGGGAGGAGGCCGAAGAGATAAGAGGAGCCATCGTGGAGGCCGGGGAGGAGTTCGGTCTGAGGCAGGCCGGCTCCCTCGCCTACCAGTCCGCGACCACCGAGTCTGGCTGGATCCCCTGTCCCGTCCCCGCCATCTACACCGGTGAGGAGCTCGAAGACTACAGGAGGTGGCTCCCGGCGAACACCTACGAGGCTACGGCCTCTCTCGGGGGAAGCTACTACTCCGAGGACATAGAAGACTACTACTTCACCCCCTACGACCTCGGGTACGGGCACATGGTCGGCTTCGACCACGACTTCGTGGGCAGGGAGGCTCTCGAGAGGATCTCCGGGAGGCCGCCGAAGAAGAAGGTGACGCTCGTGTGGGACGGGGATGACGTCACGGAGAAGATCTTCTCGAGCCTCTTCGAGAGGGACGGTCTTCCCGCAAAACACCTGGAGCTTCCGTCCTCCTGGTACTCGGCGCTCCAGTACGACCGGGTCGTCAAGGGCGGCCGGACGGTCGGGATCTCCACCTACGTCGGCTACAGCCACAACGAGAGATCGATGCTCTCTCTGGCGAGCGTGGACGTGAATCTGGCCGAACCCGGCACGGAGGTCACCCTTCTTTGGGGCGAGAAGCCGAACTCCAGAAAGCCTCAGGTCGAGCCGCACGAGCAGGTGGAGGTAAGGGCCACCGTCGCCCCCGCTCCACTCGTCGAGTACGCCCGCACCGCCTACAGAGAGGTGAGCTGAGGAGGTGGCGATCATGAACAGGTTCGAGGAAGAGATCTACCGCTGCATGGACCCGGTCGCCAGGCTTCTCGAGGTCACCGAGAACCCGCACCACCGGGCGATCCTCGAGAACTACCGGCGGCACGTACACCTCGAGGGCTCCGGGCAGTTCGAGAAGATAGTCGCCCCCGACATGATGGTCGATGAACCCGTCTACCGCATAAACTGGGGCAGGCCGACCGTCATCCGGGGCAAGCAGGGCGTGATCAACTTCTACCGCAGCGCGGAGCGTTACGTCATGTGGAACTCGGAGGACAGGATAGCGGTGGCCGACTGGGGGCTCTGCGACGAGCTCACCTTCCACTTCCTCACCACCGGCGACATCCTCGAAGAGTTCGGAATCGAGGTGGAGAACAGGGAGGCTCACTACCACTTCACCAGCCGTCAGGCGTTCGTGTGGCCCTACGACGAGCAAGCCCGGCTGGTTGGGGAGCATCTGTACGTCGACGAGACCAGCATCTCGGTCGAGGAGGTCGACCCCTCCGAGGTCGTGAGCCCGGATCGCTCCCGGCAGATACACCTGGAGCTTCTCGCGCGGCTCGAGTCCGTGCCGGGTTAGGTGAGCTGGTTCACCCTCCGCCGGCTCCCTCTGCAGCGAGCTTCCGCAACCTCTCCTTGGTCGCTTCGGTGATGCGCGGCGTGACGCCGAGCTCCCGCAGGAGCTCCTCCGCCGCGGCCATCTCGTCCGCCCGGCGCCGGGCGTGCCTGTAGCTCCCCTCCACGAGCCTCCGGACGAGCGCCTCGTCGGCGTTCGTGAGCTCGGAGACGATGTTGCCCCACAGCCACTCCTCGCAACCCGCAGCCCGTCCGGCCTCGAGCGCCTCCATGATCGCGCCGGTCATCCCCTTGACGAAGACGCTCCTGAGGAGCTTGCGCCCGGCCGCATCCCCGGGCTCGTCGGAGACCTTCTCCACGGGCATCCCCAAAGAGCTCAGCATCTCCGCCAGCCGACCGGCCCCCGGACCGGAGACGAAGGCCGGCGTGGAGAGTCCCCTCCCCGGCACGGTGCCCATGAGGGTGAGGTCGACGAACTCCGCGCCGGTCTTCTCGAGCATCCCGGCGATGCTGCGCTTCTGCTGCGGGCTCGCGCTGCTGCAGTCGGCGTAGAGCGCCCCCTCCCCGAGCGCGGGCATCGCCGAGCGGGCGGCCTCCGGGGCGTCGGCGGGGGGGACGAGCGCGAGCACCGCTTCGGCGCCGCGCACTGCATCCTCCGGGGAGCCCACGACCTCCACCCCCTCGGGCGGCTCGACGAGCCTTATGTCGTAGCAGAGCACCCGCCGGCCGCGGGCGGCGAGGTCGCGGGAGATCTCACCGCCCGCCTCCCCGAGCCCGAGGATCGCGAGGTGCCCTTCCCCGCTCATCTGTCTCCTCCGGCCGGCGGCGGTGTGGCGTAGGTGAAGAAGCTCTCGGGCATGATCGTGCGCCAGGCCTGCCCCTTCTCCCGCTCGGCCTGGCTCCAGGTTATGGTCTCGGGGTCGGGGTCCAGCAGGAGCTTTATGTCCGAGATCATCTCGACGCGGTTGCCCCCGGGCTCGTAGACGTAGAGGAAGAAGGTCTGCTGCACGGCGTGCTTGGCCGGCCCGGCCTCGATGAAGATCTCCTCATCCAGGAAGATGTCCGCCGCCCGCAGCACGTACTCGCGGCTGTCGAGGGCGTAGGCGACGTGATGCAGCCTGCCTCCCATTCCGCTCACGTCCCTTCCCCCGTAGGCGATGTCGTAAGATTTCTGCGTGACGTTCATCCACGCCGCCCCCTGCCGCCCGTTGTCGAGCCTGACCTCCTCGGTGAGCCGGAAGCCGAGCCTCTCGTGCATGAAGGCGCTGTTGGCGTCGATGTCGACGGCCTGCAGGTTGACGTGGTCTATCCTGCGCACGCCGACGCCTCTGGCGGTGAACTTCTGCGGCTGGTTCTTGAGCACCGGGCGCATATGGTCCGGCGGCCGGTACTTCTCGGTCTCGAAGTAGACCTCCATCGGGTGCCCGTCGGGGTCGGCGAAGCGGTAGGCGGGGCCGTGCCCGAAGTCACCCTCGACCCAGCCCTCGCCGAGCCCGCTCTCCTCGAGCGCCCTCACCCGCCTCTCCAGGGCCTGCTGGCTCGTGGCTCTCCAGGCGATATGCCCGGGGCCCGCCCGGTCCGCGGCGGTGAGCTTGAGGGTGGAGAGCTCGTAGTCGCCGAAGGCCCTGAGATATGCGGACTCCCCCCGTCTTTCCACCTCCTCCATGCCCAGGACGTCGGTGAAGAACCACAGGCTCTCCTCGAAGGCGGGGGTGAGGAGCTCGACGTGCCCGAGATGGGCGATGTCTCTGACGGGCTCCGCGCTCATGAAATTCCTCCCTCCACGACCTCCCTGAGGCCGTGCAGGTCGTAGGAGAGCTCGCCGGCCTCGAGCTTCCTGCGGAGGTTTTTCTCCCGCTCCTCCCGCGCCCGGGACGCCTCGAGAACCTCCTCGGCCCGCCCGGCCTCGACGACGACCGCCCCGTCGGCGTCGAGCACGACGATGTCCCCGGGTGAGATCCTGGCGCCGCCGACCTCGACGGGCACATCGAGCCTGCCGACCTCCGCCTTGGTCGCCCCGCGCACCCGCACCCAACGCGCCCACACCGGAAGCCCGAGCTCTTTTAGCTCCTCGAGGTCGCGTACCGAGGCGTCCACGAGTACGCCCGCTGCGCCGCGGACCTTCGCCTGCACCGCAAGCAGCTCCCCGACGAGCGCGACCGGGGCGGGCTCGGGCATGGTTATGACCAGGACCTCCCCGGGCTGCACCCGCTCCATCACCGCGTGCACCATCAGGTTGTCGTCCTGCCCGCAGAGGACCGTCCGGGCCGGGCCGGCGACCTTCGAGCCGGGGACGACCTGCACGAAGGAGGCGTCCACGAGCCCGCGCCTGCCGGAGGCCTCGTAGACGGTCGCGACCCCGAGCCGGGCGAGTTCCCTGTAGACCCCGCTCACAGCGACCTCACCACCTGCGGCAGGACCCGCTGGAAGGCCTCGGCGTAGCGGATGTCCTTCTCCCCCGAGACCCTCCTCGCGTGGTTGGCCCGCTGCTCGGCCCGCTGCAGGTAGTACTGCTGCAGGTACTTCTGCGCCCGCATGGCCTGCATCGCCTCCTTCTTGCGTTCGAAGACCTCCGTTATGTCCAGGAAGGTGTCCGGCACGAAGCCGCAGAGTTCCGGCTGGTGCGGCTCGAAGAGGTAGAGCGCGGGCGGCCGTATGCCGGGGAAGGCGCTCGGCACCCCGGCCCCGGCGGCGAGGAGCCGCGCCTGCCGGACCGCCTGATAGGCCGTCGGGTGGTCTGGGTTGAAGGGGTCCTCGGGGGTGTGTGTGACGATCGCATCCGGGGCGAGCTCCCGCATGATCTCGACGAGCCTCATCAGCGCCTCGTCGTCCACCCGCAGGGGGTAGTCCCCGAGATCCAGGCACCGGAACTCGGCCCCGAGCGCCCCGGCCGCCTCCTCGGCCTCGGCGTGGCGCACCTTCTTCACGTTCTCGACGGTCTGCCCCTCCTCCTTCCAGAGCTCGCCGGATTCCCCGCGCTCCCCGTAGGAGAGCGCGAGCACCACCGAGCGCCCGCCCGCGGCGGCGTTGACGGCCGCGGCCCCGCCCGCCCGCCACACGAAGTCCGCCGAGTGGGCGCCGACGACGAGGAGCGTCCTGCCTCCCTGCGTCATACGAGGACCCCTTTCGCGAGCCTCCGGGTGTTCTCGACCGCCATGATCCTGACCTCCTCCTCGCTGAAGCCCGCCTCGAGCAGCCGGTCGGCCATGAGCGCGATCCCATCCTCCACCGGCGGGTTCGCCGGCTGTCCGAGGTCGGTGGAGAGGAAGGAATTCTCCGCGCCGACCGCCCGGATGTTCTCGAACATCACCTCCCACGAGACCTTGCCGCCGTACGCCGGGGCGAAGCAGCGCTCCATGAGCGCCCCCTGCTCGACGAGGCGGATCTGATCCTCTGCCGGGAGGTTCTGCGAGGGGAACTCGGGGTGGGTCACCACGATGCTCTGCACCCCCTCCTCCCTCGCGGCCTCCACCACGGCGAAGATCTCATCCCGCGAGAGGTGCCCGGTGGCGAGCACCATGCCGTGCTCGGCGACGACCCGCAGCACCTCCCGGGTCTCCGGGAGCACCGCTCCGGTCTCGTCCACCACGGGTACGGGATCGACCTTGAGCCCCTTCTCCTTCAGCTCGCGCTGCAGTTTCGCCCACAGCGGGAGCTTCTGCCCCCCCGAACCCTCCTCGATGCGCCGGACCTCGTTCACCGCGTCGACCGTGGGCATCCACACGAAGCGCGCCCCCTCCCGAGCCGCTATCTCGACCGCCAGGGCGTTCATCCCGCCCACCGCGGCGTTGAGCGCGATGGCGCCGATGACGTTTACTCCGCCCACCGCCGAACGAACGACGCTCGCCCGCTCGGCCGTCGGCACGTAGTGGGACTTGAGCGTGAACCCACCGAGCCCCATCTCCCCGAAACGCCGAGCCAGCTCCAGATCGTCCACGCGTCGTCCGATCACGTCCGGGTTTACATGGACGTGGTTGTCGTACGCTCCCCGTACGAGCTCTCTCGCCCGACCGGAAGGCTCTGCCCCTACGTTTCGTCCTCTACCCAACGCGTCGCCTCACCATGCCCGTCCTCCCTCGAAACGATAACCCACGATCCATCGCACCCAGCGCTCCCATGTCGCATACATAATTGTCAACAATTATCCTAAGCGGGGCATATTCCCATGTCAAGGGTGGTTTTGAAGGCCTCGAACTTTCGTCACGGGATGTTCCGGATGTTAACTTAGAGGAATAATCCTTACTCTTATTGGATCCAACTGTGAAGTATGCAAAAATGTAGCCAATTATGATAATCTCTGATGGAGTGTGGGTCTGAATCTGAACGCACTGACATGCTGGAGAATAGAAGAGAGCATGGCGGGGAGAGTTTCTTGTCGGACATAGCATACGAAAGGCTCTACGAAGACATAACCAGCGGGAGGCTCCAGCCGAACGAGCGCCTCATCGAGCTTGACCTCGCCCGGGAGCTTGGGGTGAGCCGGGCCGCGATCCGCAACGCGCTCATCCGTCTCGAGCAGGAGGGGCTCGTGACCCGGGAGCCGAACCGGGGGGCCCGGGTGCGGCTCGTCTCCGAGGAGGAGGCGGTGGAGATCCTCGAGGCCAGGATGGCGCTCGAGTGCATGGCCGTGCGGCACGCGGCCCTCAAACGTACGCCGGAGGATGTCGAGGAGCTGCGCGCGCTGCTCTCCGAGATGGAACAGCGTCTCGAGGAGGGAGACCTCCTGGCCGCCTCCGACGTGAACGGGCGCTTCCACCGACGCCTGATCGAGGCGGCAGACCACGCAACCATCGCCCGGCTGCTCAGGATGCTCAACTCCCAGCTCATAAGGTTCCAGTACCGCACCATCCTGGCCCCCGGACGCCCACCGCGCTCGTTCGCCGAGCACCAGGCCATACTGGAAGCGGTCGCAGCGAAAGACCCCGACCGGGCCGAGCAGGCCATGCGCAACCACCTCTCCGGCGTCACCGAGGCCCTCAGACAGGCAGCCCGCGTCTCCTCCTGACGATTTTGTTGACAATTTTGTAGAGCGCAGTTTATCCTGGGCTTCGAGTGATCTGGTGGTGAGCGGGGGTTTTCGTCCCCGCTGGATGCTGGAGGAGCCGTGGAGCGAGGAAGAAGCCTGGAAGATTTGCTGCGGGGGGCGGGAAATCCGGTGGACCTGCTGCGCGACGCGCAGGCTCTGCCGTACACCTTTCCGGTGGCCCCGGAGTTCACCAACTGGCGTGACGAGCAGCGCTCATGGAGGGAGAGCTGCGCTCTTCTCGACCAGTCGCACCACATGACCGACCTGTTCGTGGAGGGACCGGATGCTCTCGCACTCCTCTCCCGCCTCGGCGTGAACGGCTTCGAGGGGTTCGGGCCGGGGAGGGCCAAGCAGTTTGTTGCGTGCAACCCGGAGGGGTACGTCATCGGTGATGCAATCCTCTACTGCCTCGGAGGGGGAAGCTTCGATCTGGTCGGGCATCACATGGCGCTCGACTGGGTCGAGTACCATGCCGAAAGCGGCGAATACGACGTGGAGGTAGAAAGGGACGAGAACTCTCTCCTGCGGCAGGGGCCCCCGAAGGTCTACAGGTACGAGGTTCAGGGGCCGCTTGCGCCGGAGGTCCTGCGGAGGGCGGCCGGAGGAGAACTGCCTGAGGTGCGCTTCTTCGGTGTGGCGGAGGTCGTGATCTCCGGATGCAGGGTGCGGGCGCTCAGGCACGGGATGGCCGGGCAGCCCGGCTTCGAACTCTCCGGTCCCTGGGAGGAGGGGGAGAGGGTGCTCGAGGAGCTCCTGCGGTCCGGGGAGGAGTTCGGGATGCTGCGTGCAGGATCAAAAGCATACTCCGCGGCGAACCTGGAATCCGGTTGGATCCCCTCGCCCTGTCCCGCCATCTACACCGGTAAGGAGATGAAACCCTACAGGGAGTGGCTTCCGGCAAAGAGAGCCGGTTCACTCGGCGGGAGCTTCTACTCAGAGAGGATAGAGGACTACTACTTCACCCCCTACGAGCTGGGGTATGGACGCTTTGTGAAATTCGACCACGACTTCGTAGGAAGAGAAGCCCTCCAGCGGATGGCAGAGCGCCACTCACGCAGGAAAGTCACGCTCGTGTGGGACAAAGAAGACGTAAAAGAAGCCTTTGGCAGCCTCTTCGAGAAAGAAGACCTGCCCGCCAAATACATAGATTTCCCCAAGGCCAGGTACGCCCTCTTCCACTACGACACGGTCTTGAAGGACGGCCGGACGGTCGGGGTCTCCACCGACTGCGGCTACAGCCACAACGAGAGATCGATGCTCTCTCTGGCGAGCGTGGACGTGAATCTGGCCGAACCCGGCACGGAGGTCACCCTTCTTTGGGGTGAGAAGCCGAACTCCAGAAAGCCTCAGGTCGAGCCGCACGAGCAGGTCGAGATAAAGGCCACCGTCGCCCCTGCGCCCGTAGCCGAGTACGCCCGCACTGCCTACAGAAGAGGATGAGGCAGGGCTCTGGAGAGTATCCTGCCTCTATGGCGCGTGAGCCTTCACCCGCCGGGTCGGCGCGGAATCGTCAGCTGGCTGCGGCGCGCCATCCGCAGGCTGCGAAGGCGGCGAAGATGTCGATTATCTCCTCGTCTGTGAGACGACCGTCGCTCCTGTACCACGCACCCACGGAGTTGCAGAGCCCCAGGATGGCGAAGGTGAGCATCTGGGGGTCGATCTTCCGTACCACCCCGGCGGCCATCCCCTCCTCCACGAGCTGCTGGAAGCGCCGGGTGTACTCCCTGCGGGCCCGAAGCGTTTCCTCGGAGAACTCGAAGTCGCCGAGCAGGGTGCCGGCTATGGAACGATCCCGCAGCACCGTCCTGAGGTGGTTGCGAATCGCCGCGTCCAGCCGGGCGCCGGGCTCCCTCTCCTCCTCCATGACGGCGTCCAGCTGCGCGTTCATCAGCGCCATGCCCCGGTCGTGGATCTCCTGCACGATCTCCCGCTTGTTCTTCCAGTAGTAGTAGAAGACCTTCTTGGTGAACCCCAGCTCCCCGGCGATGTCCTCCACCGACGTGTTCTTGTACCCCTTCTCCTCGAACAGCTTCACCGCCGCCTCGAGAAACAGCTCCCGCCGCTCCTCGAAGCTCAACTCGCTCAAAGGGTTGGCCTCCGCCTCCGGACCGGAGAGCGGCGGACGCCCTATCCCACGCCGCCTGAGACCGCTCATCCCTCTCCGTCTATCCCCTCAATCTCAATATTGTTGACAATGGCGTTGACAGGGTTCTGAAACCCACTGTAGAATACCAGACGTTAATTCACCGGTTGGTGAATTAATGCGGATGGCGGGAAAGGAGAGGGCTTTGGGTATGAGGAGGCCCTGGCTTGGGGTGTATGGGGGCAGGATCTCCTACGGGACCATCGAGACCTCGCTGACCCGGTTTCTGGAGGGGGCCGTGGCGAGGTATCGCGACAGGCCCGTGATGACCTTCGGGGGGCGGCGGGTGACCTACGGGGAGCTGCTCGAGCGGAGCGAGCGGTTCGCCGCGGCGCTCGCCGGGCTCGGGGTGGTGAAAGGAGATCGGGTGGCGCTCATGCTGCCCAACTCTTTCGAGTACGTGATCTCCTTCTTCGCCGCGGCTCGGCTTGGGGCGATCGTCGTGCAGCTCAACCCGCTCTACACCGGGCGCGAGCTGATGCACATCCTCTCCGACTCAGGGGCGAAGGCGATCGTCGTGCACGAGGGGGGCTATCCCCCGCTCTGCGAGGTGCGGGAGGGGCTGCCGCTCGAGCGCGCGGTCGTCGCGGGGGAGAGCGGGGGGCTTGAGGGTTCGGATCTGTCCTTCGGCGATCTTCTCCGTTCCGGGGCCGGGTCCGTCCCCGAGGCGCCTGTCGATCCCGACGAGGACGTCGCGGTGCTCCAGTACACCGGGGGGACCACCGGGATCTCCAAGGGTGCGATGCTCACCCACCGCAGCCTGCTCGTCAACATCGAGGCCAACATAAGCCTCGCGATGGAGGAGCCGCGGGCTCTCGACGGTGGCAAGACCGTCGCCGTCGCGCCCTTCTTCCACGTCTTCGGGAACGTGGTCATCCTGCTCACCTCCATCCACTACGGGATGAACCTCCTCCTCGTGCCGCGCTTCCAGGTCGACGAGATGATGCAGATCATAAAGCGCGAGAGGCCCGCCATGCTCGGCGGGGTCGCCACGATCTTCACCGCCATGCACAACTACCCGGAGATGGAGAAGTACGGGCTCGGCGAGGTGCTCCTGTACATCTCCGGCGGGGCAAGCGTCCCAGCCGAACTGCTACGCTCCTTCCAGCGCAGGACCGGCCGGCCCATCTGGGAGGGCTACGGCCTCTCCGAGGCCGGAACGGTCACCATCAACACCTACCTCAGGGGACCGGTTCCCGGCAGCGTCGGCGTTCCCATGCCGACGCTGGACGTGAAGATCGTGGACCCCGAGACGGGGGAGCGAGAGATGCTCCCGGGCGAGCCCGGTGAGCTCCTCGTCAAGGGCCCCCAGGTCATGAAGGGCTACTGGAACATGCCCGGGGAGACCTCTCTCGCGCTGCGGGACGGCTGGTTCCATACCGGTGATATCGCCTGGATGGACGAGGAGGGCTACCTCTACATCGTCGACCGCAAGAAGGACATGATCAACGTCAGCGGCTACAAGGTCTACCCGAGGGAGGTCGAAGAGGTGCTCTACGCACACCCGGAGGTGGTGGAGGCGGTCGCGGTGGGGAGTCCCGACCCCTACAGGGGGGAGGTGGTGAAGGCCTTCGTGGTCAGGAGGGCGGGCAGCGCCCTCACGGAGGAGGATCTCGTGGAGCACTGCAGGGGCGAGCTTGCCCCCTACAAGGTACCCAAAGCGGTGGAGTTTCGGGAGGAGCTGCCCAAGAGCGCGGTGGGCAAGCTCTTGAGGAGGGTGCTCGCCCGGGAGGAGCGCGCCCGCGGGGCGAGGTAGAGGGTGTCAGAGGAGGGAGGAGTTTTGGATCACGTGAGGGTGGAGCGCGAGGGGGCCGTCGCGGTGGTCACCGTGGACCGGCCGGAGAAGCTCAACGCGCTGAACGCCCGGGTGCAGGAGGAGATCGCCGAGGTCTTCGCGGAGGTGCTCCCCGGCGAGGTACGGGCCGCCGTGATCACCGGGGCCGGTGAGCGGGCGTTCGTCGCCGGGGCCGACGTCGAGGGGATGCAGGAGCTGGACGCCCTCGGGATCCGGGAGTTCGGCCGCCTCGGCACCCGGATGATGGAGGCCGTGCAGGGTGCACCCTTCCCCGTTATCGCCGCCATAAACGGCTATGCGCTGGGCGGGGGGCTGGAGCTCGCGCTCGCCTGCGACGTGCGCATCGCCGCCGCGAACGCCCGGCTCGGCTTCCCGGAGGTCACGCTGGGGATCATGCCCGGCGCCGGCGGCACCCAGCGCCTGCCCCTGATCGTCGGCAGCGGTGTGGCCCGGGAGCTCATCTTCACCGGCCGCATGGTCTCCGCGCAGGAGGCAAAAGAGATCGGGCTCGTCAACCGGGTGGTGGGAGAGGGCGAGGCGCTGGAGGCCGCCAGGGAGATGGCGCGCCGGATGGCGGAGAACGCCCCGCTGGCCCTGAAGAGCGCCAAGATCGCGCTGAACACCGCCGAGGAGCTGGGGCTGGCGAGCGGGATAGAGCGCGAGGGGGATCTCTTCGCCCTGCTCTTCACCACCGAGGACGCGAGGGAGGGCATGGCGGCCTTCGCCGAGCGGCGCAAGCCGGAGTTCAAGGGACGTTAAGGGAGGACTCTGTGGAGATAAGCGGGAAGACCTTCGTCGTCACCGGGGGAGGCTCGGGGCTCGGTGCCGCGACCGTCCGCATGCTCGCGGGTGAGGGGGCGAACGTACTCATCGCCGACGTAGACCGGGAGCGCGCCGAAACCCTCGCCGGGGAGCTCGGAAGTAGCGTGCGCTTCGCGCGGGCCGATGTGGCGGATGAGGGAAGCATGCGGGCGGCGCTGGAGGAGGCGAGGTCGGCCTTCGGCGGGCCGCACGGGCTCGTCAACTGCGCCGGGATAGGAACCGCCGCGAGGGTGGTGGGGAAGAAGGGGGTTCATCCTCTGGAGCTCTTCGAACGGACGATCCGGGTCAACCTCGTGGGCACCTTCAACGCCATAAGGCTCGCGGCGGCGCTGATGATGGAGAACGAGCCCTCCGACGGAGACGGCGAACGCGGGGTCATCGTCAACACCGCCTCGGTCGCGGCGTTCGACGGCCAGATCGGACAGGCCGCCTACTCGGCCTCCAAGGGAGGGGTTGTCGCCATGACGCTCCCCATAGCCCGCGATCTGGCCTCCAGCGGGATCAGGGTCGCCACCATCGCCCCGGGGATCTTCGAGACGCCCATGCTCGGGGAGCTCTCCGAGGAGGTCAGGAGGTCGCTCGGGGAGCAGATACCCTTCCCCCGGCGGCTGGGGCGACCCGGGGAGTACGCGGCGCTCGTGAGGCACATCGTGGAGAACCGGATGATCAACGGGGAGGTCATCCGGCTCGACGGCGCCATCAGGATGGCGCCCAGGTAGTTCTTCTTTGTGCGGGGAAAGGAGGAGTCGAGGTGGAGCAAAGCTTGGATCGTGTCGAGGGAGAGGAGCGAAGCGAGCGCACGCCGCTGGGGTGGGTGATTGCTTCCAGCGTCGTCGGGAACGTCATCGAACAGTTCGACTTCGCCATCTACGGTTCCATGGCGGCGCTGGTCTTCGGACCGCTGTTCTTCCCGGAGTTCAGCCAGCTGGCCGGGACGCTGGCTGCTCTGGCTACCTTCGCGGTGGGCTTCGTCGCCCGGCCGCTCGGGAGCATCTTCTTCGGCCACTACGGGGACAGGATCGGGCGCAAGAGCATGCTCGTTTTGTGCCTCCTGATCGCGGGTTCCGCCACCTTCCTGATGGGGGTGCTGCCGACCTACGCGGCCATCGGAATCTGGGCGCCTATCCTGCTGGTGACGGTGCGCTTCGTGCAGGGCTTCTCCTTCGGTGGGGAGTACGCCGGCGCGGTGCTGATGGTCGCCGAGTACGCTCCCCCCGAGAGGCGGGGCTTCTTCTCCGGGTTCGTGCCGGCCGGTTCGCCCGTGGGGTTGATGCTCGCCAACGGCACGGTCCTTCTGGTCGCCCTGATGCCGCGGGAGGAGTTCCTCGCCTGGGGCTGGCGGCTGCCGTTCCTCTTCTCCATCGTGCTCGTGGCCATCGGGCTCTACATCCGGCTGAAGATCTACGAGACCCCGGCGTTCAGGCGGGTGAGGGAGACCGGCACCGAGGCCCGGATGCCCATCGTCGACGTGCTGCGCAGGAGCCCGGGGAGGGTGCTTCTGGCCGGGGGTGTCAGCTTCGGCTTCGCCGCGATCTTCTACATCACCATCATTTTCCTGCTGAGCTACGGCACCTCGCAGCTTGGGATCTCCGGCAGCATGCTCCTGGTGGGGACGATAATCGGGGCGGCCTTCCAGATAGCCACCATCCTGGGGTTCAACGCGCTCTCCGACCGCGTGGGGCGCCGGCCGGTGATCATCGGCGGCGCGCTGGTCTCCGCGGCTTTCGCCTTCCCCTTCTTCTGGCTGCTGCAGACCGGCGTCCCGGCGCTGGTGTGGCTTGCGATAACGGTGATGATGGTCTCCAGCGGGGCCATCTACGGTCCTCTGGCGGTCCTGCTGGCCGAGCTCTTCGGCACCCGACTGCGCTACAGCGGGGCCTCCATCGGCTACCAGCTCGGGGCGACCGTCGGCGGCGGCTTCTCCCCCCTGATAGCGGCCTCGATCCTGGCCTGGTCCGGCGGCGGGCCCTGGCCGATCTCGCTGTACCTGGTGGTAGTGGGCCTGGTGGCGGCGGCGTGCACCTACCTGCTCACCGAGACGGTGCGGGCGGATATGCTCGAGGACGTTCCCGCGGTCGGCTACGAGTAGGTATCAGCGGTGGTCCCTGACTACTACCTCCTGGACGAGCTCCTCACCGGCGAGGAGCGCGCCGTGCGCGAGAAGGTGAGGGCCTTCGTGGACCGGGAGGTGCTCCCGGTCATAGGGGAATACTGGGAGAGGGGGGAGCCGCCCCTCTCCCTGCTCCCGGCCCTCGCGGGGCTGAACCTCTGCGGGGGCACCATAGAGGGTTACGGCTGCCCGGGCCTGAGCGCGGTGGCCGACGGGCTGGTGAACATGGAGCTCTCCCGGGGAGACGGCGGGCTGCACATCCTCTTCGGGGGGACCTCCTCGCTGGTCATGCCCGCCATAGCCATGCTCGGCTCCGAGGAGCAGAAGGAGCGCTGGCTGCCGGCGATGGCGCGGATGGAGAAGGTCGGGGCCTTCGCCCTCACCGAGCCCGAGCACGGCTCCGACGTGGTCTCCCTCGAGACCCGGGCACGCCGCGTGGGCGGCGGGTACGTCATAGACGGCAGGAAGCGTTGGATCGGCAACGCCTCCTTCGCCGACGTGATCCTGGTCTGGGCCCGCGACGAGGAGGGAGGGGTGGGGGTCTTCGTCGTGGAGAAGGGCGCCCCCGGCATGAGCACCCGGCTCATGACCGGCAAGACCGCGATGCGCTCCTCCTGGCAGGCGGAGTTGGAGCTTGCGGGCGTCCGGGTGCCGGCGGAGAACCGCCTGGAGCACTCCCGCACCTTCGCGGACACTAACAGGGTGCTCGCCGCCATGCGCTACGGGGCGGCCTGGGCCGCCCTGGGGCACGCCGTCGCCTGCTACGAGGCGGCCCTCGCCTACGCCAAGGAGAGGAGGCAGTTCGGCCGGCCCATAGCCGCCTTTCAGCTCGTGCAGAAAAAGCTCGCCGGGATGCTCGCGGAGATCACCTCCATGCAGCTGTTGTGCCTCAGGCTCAGCCAGCTCGCAGACCGGGGTAAGATAACCGGGCCGATGGCGTCGCTGGCGAAGATGAACAACGCGGCGAAGGCCCGCAGGGTCTGCCTGGAGGCCCGTGAGATCCTCGGGGGCAACGGCATCCTGCTCGAGTACCACGTGGCCCGGCACGTGGCGGACATGGAGGCCGTCTACACCTACGAGGGGACCGACGACATCAACGCGCTCATAGTCGGCCGCGACATCACCGGCGTGAGCGCGTTCGTCTGAGAAGGAGGAACCTGTGGACGTGGAGAAGCTCAGGGCGATAGACGTGCACACCCACGCCGAGACCTCGCGCGAGGAACCCGGCGCCAAACACGCCTTCGCAGAAGCCGCGGAGAGATACTTCGGGGAGAGCGAACACCCCACCGCCTGGGAGGTCGCCGAGTACTACCGCAACCTCCGGATGGCCGCGGTCATCTTCACCGTGGACATGGAGATGAAGACCGGCGAGCGGCGCGTCCCAAACGAGGAGGTGCTCGAGGCCGCCAGGGAGAACCCGGACGTCCTCATCCCCTTCGCCAGCATCCACCCGGCACGGGGGAAGATGGGGGTAAAGGAGGCGAGGCGCCTCATAGAGATGGGGGTCAAGGGCTTCAAGTTCCACCCCAACCTGCAGGACTTCTACCCCAACGACCGGATGGCCTACCCGCTCTACGAGGTCATCGACGAGGCCGGGCTCGTAGCCCTCTTCCACACCGGACACTCCGGGATGGGCACCGGGATGCCCGGGGGGGGCGGGGTGCGCCTCAAGTACTCCAACCCGATGTACGTGGACGACGTGGCGGTGGATTTTCCGGAGATGAAGATCATCCTCGCCCATCCCTCCTTCCCCTGGCAGGACGAGGCGCTCTCGGTGTGCCTGCACAAGCCAAACGTCTACATAGACCTCTCCGGCTGGTCGCCGAAGTACTTCCCGGAGAACCTAATCCACTACGCCAACACGCTGCTGAAGAGGAAGATGCTCTTCGGCTCGGACTACCCGGCCATAAAACCCGAGCGGTGGATCGAGGACTTCGAGGAGGCGGGCTTCCGCGAGGAGGTGAAACCCCTCATCCTGAAGGAGAACGCTGCTAAGCTGCTCGGCCTGCGGTGAGAGTCATGTCGCTCTCGCCGCGAGCAGCACGTTCTCGAGCAGGCACACGTCGGTTACGGGGCCCACGCCCCCGGGAACGGGTGTTATGGCCTCGGCCTTCTTCGCCACGCTCCTGGTGTCCATGTCCCCGACGAGCCTGACCTTGCCTCCCGGCCCTTCGACCGGGTTTATCCCCACGTCTATGGCGATCACGCCTTCTTTTACGTGGCTCTCGTCTATGAGGCCGGCCACCCCCGCTGCGGAGATGAGGACGTCGGCCTGGCCGGTGAACTCGCGCAGCCTCCCCGCGCGGTAGGTGTTCACATCGCAGGAGGTGACCGTCGCCCCCCGCCTCATCGCGAGCTGCAGCGCGGCCCTTCCTACGTTGGCAGAGCGTCCGATGACGACGATGTGGCTCTTCTCGTAGAACTCCCGCGGGTCTCTCCCGCTCCTCTTCAGGTAGTCGTCGAGGATGAGAAAACAGGCCTTGGGGGTCGAGGGGACGTAACGCGGCCTTCCGAGCGCCAGAAGCCCCGCGTTGTAGGGGTGGATTCCCTCGACGTCTTTTGCGGGGGAGAGCTCTTCGGAGAGTCTTTCCACCGGGATGTGCTCCGGAAGAGGTTTCAGGATGAGGATGCCGCAGACGCTCTCGTCGGCGTAGAGCCGGTGCAGGGCTTCCAGGACTTCTGCTTCCGTCGCCTCTTCCTCGAAGGAGGCGCATAGGTACCCGAATCCGAGCTCGCCCGTGAGGTCCCTGAGGCGTCTCTCGTAGGCCACCGCTTCGTGGGGGGTCCCAACGAGCAGCGTCGCGAGGGTCGGCCTGCGTGCCACGTCGCCTGCAGAGAGGTGGGAGAGGAGATCCCCACGCAGGCGCTCTTTCAGAGAAGAGGCCACGGAGATGCCGTCTATGAGCCGGGCTCCGCACAGCTCTTTCAAGCGGAGACCTCCGGGGAGAGGGCTTCTTCTCTCGCTTTCTTTGCTTCTTCTTGCAGGTTCCCGAGTTCCTTCAGCCTGGGATCGTCGTTGAGACCGGCTTGTTTGAGGTTGATCTCTGCGAGGTTCGCCGCGGCTTTTGCCGTGGCTTCGGCGAGGAGCACCGCCGCGACGGCGTCCCCTTTCAGGTTCGGGTTGCCCGAGCGGGAGAGGGTCGAGGCCAGGGCGGCGGTGCGGCAGGAGATGTCTGCTATCTGCAGGGGCACATCAGCCGCTCTGGAGAGTGCTTCTCTGATCTTCTGTTTCCTTTGCGGGTCTTCTTTCGGCAGTCTGTAGGCTGCCAGGACCTCTTTGTAGGATTCGGCGTCTCTCCCGGCGAGCGGCAGGGCTTCTTCCCGCAGCTCCTTCGCACGTTGGACGAGGCGGTGTGAGCCGTCCAGGTGCTTCTCGGAGAAGCGGGAGGCCATTTCGGCCAGAGCCGCCGCGAGCGAGGATGCCACCGCGCAGACCGCCCCACCTCCCGGGTCCGGCTCGGAGGAGCCGACCATCTCCAGGAAATCCTGCAGAGGTAGAGCTGCGTACCCTTTGGAGGATGCTTCGGTCTCGTTCACGCGCAACACCGTACCCCAGGTTGGTCTTCCAGGGCAAGACCGGGGCTCTAGAAGAGCCCCACGATCTCGCCGTTCTCGTCTATGTCTATGCTCTCCGCCGCCGGGTGGGCCGAGAGCCCGGGCATGGTGCGCATCTGGCCGCAGATGAGGTAGACGAAGCCTGCCCCTGCGGAGAGGCGCGCCTCCCTCACCGGGAGCGTCCAGCCTCTCGGTGCTCCTTTGAGCGCGGGGTCGGAGGAGATGGAGAGCTGGGTCTTGGCGATGCACACGGGGAGGTTGCCGTAACCTCTCTTCTGGAAGCTCTCTATCTGCCTGTTCGCCTCCTGAGAGTACTCGACGTCTTTTGCACCGTAGACTTTCCGGGCTATGGTCTTTACCTTCTCCTTGAGGGGAGCTTTCTCGGGGTAGAGCATCCTGAAGTCGCTCTTCTCCTCTGCGGCTTCGGCGACGGCCTCGGCGAACTCCACCGCTCCTTTCCCTCCTTTTGCGAAGTGGTTGCTCACGGCCATGCGGCAGCCCTCCTGCTCCGCGACCTCTCTTATGGCCTCGTGCTCTGAGGGGTGGTCGGTAGGGAAGGAGTTCGCGACGACCACGGCAGGGATGCCGTGCAGCTTTATGTTCTCGATGTGTTTCTTGAGGTTTTCGGCCCCTGCGAGGACGTCTTCGGGGTTCTCCTCGAGCATCTCTTCTGGGAGGGGTTTGCCGGCTACGATCTGGTAACGCCCCGAGTGGGCCTTGAGCGCCCTTACGGTCGTGACTATGACCGCGGCGTCGGGGGTGAGCCCGGAGGTGCGGCACTTTATGTTGAAGAAGCGCTCCGCTCCCATGTCGGTGCCGAAGCCCGCTTCGGTTATGAGGTAGTCCCCGGTGTGGATGCCGATGAGGTCCGCGACCACCGAGGAGTTGCCGGTGGCGATGTTGCCGAAGGGGCCCGCGTGCACCAGGGCGGGGGTGTTCTCGGTCGTCTGCATGAGGTTGGGCTTTATGGCTTCTTTCATGATCGCGGCCATCACCCCAGCCCCTTTTATGTCCTCCGCTGTGACCGGCTCGCCTTCCCCGGTGTAGCCTATGACTATCCGGCCCATCCTCTCCCGCATGTCTTCGAGCGAGGTGGCGAGGGCGAGGAGGGCCATGAGCTCGGAGGCGGCGGTTATCTCGAAGCCCGACTGGCGCGGGATGCCGTCCGTTCTCTCCCCGAGGCCTATGACGATGTTCCTGAGTGCCCGGTCGTTTACGTCCATGACGCGCTTCCAGGTTATGGAGTGGGCGTCTATCCCCAGAGCGTTGCCCTGGTAGAGGTGGTTGTCGATCATGGCGGCGAGCATGTTGTGTGCCTCTGTTACGGCGTGCCCGTCACCGGTGAGGCCGAGGTTGAGCGTCTCCATCGGCACCACCTGGCTGTAGCCGCCTCCCGCGGCCCCGCCTTTTATCCCGAAAGCCGGCCCCATCGAGGCCTGTCTTATGGCTATGGTCGCCCTCTTGCCGATCTGCTTCATCCCCTGCGCCAGGCCGACGGTGGTGGTGGTCTTGCCTTCTCCGAGGGGGGTGGGGGTTATGGCGGAGACGAGGATGTACCTGGCCTTTGGTCTCTCGGAGAGATCTTCGATGGCGGAGAGGTCTATCTTCGCCACGTGTTTGCCGTAGGGGTAGAGGTGGCGCTCTTCTATCCCCATCGAGCGGGCTATCTCTTCTATGGGGAGTAGCTTCGCTGATCTCGCGACCTCGAGGTTGGACGGGAACCTGCCGCTCATCTTCCTCCGGGACCTCCTTAAAAGGTTGCTCGACGTTTGGTTTCTACTCTAGAGCTTTCTCAGCATCTCGGCACGCCACGCCTCTGCTCTTGCGAGCTCGTTGAAGGTGTTTATGTGCAGTCCGGCTACGTTGGCCTCGGGATCTTCGAATACACCCTCCAGCTCTTCGAGCAGGCGGTTTGGCCTGTAGCCGAAGGGGAGAAGCAGCCTCAACACCCAGCTCCTCTGCTTCTGCAGGAAGCGTGCGGACTGCCCGAGCCCGATGCCGCCCGCGATCCTGGCGAGCTTCCTGGCGTCTACCGGACCGGGTAACCCGATGTATACGGGCAGCTCCACCCCGAGCGTGCGCCTCACCCGGCCGATCCAACCGCCGATGACTTCGGCGTCGAAGCATATCTGGGTGGCGATGTAGCTGGCGTAGGGTGCTTTCTCCTTGAGAATGCGCCCCAAATCTTCCTCTTCGACGAGCGGGTGCCCCTCGGGGTATCCTGCTATCCCGATCTCCTGGAAGGGATGCCCCAGCGCATCCATCGCCCGGAGCAGGCTCAGCGCATCTTCGAAAACGCCCAGAGGGCTCTTCGCATCCCCGCCTATGACGAAGGCTTCTCTCACCCCGGCTTCCCCGAGCCTCTCCAGTATCCCCGAGAGGTGCTCCTCGTCACGGATCAAACGCGCCGACAGATGCGGCACCACCTCGTACCCACGCCCGGAGAGCGAGACCGCGAGATCCACCGTCGCACCGATCCCCTTGGTCGGCGAGGCCGTCACCGTGAGCTTCAACCCCTCGACTTTGCGAAGCTGCCTGCCTGCTCTCTCCTCGATCCCCCCGAGCGGTATGATCTCATAGCGGGGATGAAGCAGAAACCTTTTTAAATCTTCTCTGCCCGCTTTTCCCATCCCATCCACCTTTTACAAAAATGTTGACAATCTTGTCGAGTGCAATATATCATACTCCATTGGAAGGAATGGAGAGCGGGGGAACGTTCCCCGGAGAGGATGAAGGAGGAGAGGGATGGAGGGATCGAAGAGCCTCGAAGATGTGGTGCGGGAGGCGGGGCGGGATGGGATCGCGCGGATGCTGCGCAACTCTCAGATAGGTCCCTATGCCTTCCCCGGGGTACCATCAGAGTTCACCAACTGGCGTGACGAGCAGCGGGCGTGGAGGGAGAGCTGCGTGCTCTTCGACCAGTCCTACCACATGACCGACCTCTACATAGAGGGTCCTGACACAAAGAGGCTTCTCTCCGAGCTTGGGATAAACAGCTTTGAGGGCTTTGGGAAGGATA